>NZ_CAJQZB010000007.1:0-173183 GCF_907164545.1 Paraburkholderia gardini
GGCCGCGCCCGGGGGCGCCGCGCGCGCCCCCCGCACGGGCATGCAGCCACCGATGCCACCAGTGCACGCCATCGCCGTTCGCCGCGAGCACGGCGCAGCGCAGGTTGTCGAGCACCGTCAGGCGGCCGAAGACGCTCGTCGTCTGGAAGCTGCGCGCGACACCGCCACGGCTGATCGCGGCTGGCGTCGATCGCGTCGTATCGACGCCGTTGATTTCGATGCGCCCCGCACTCACCCGGCCGGCGCCGGCGATCAGGTTGAAGAGCGTCGATTTGCCCGCGCCGTTCGGGCCGATCAGCGCGTGCCGCTCGCCGGCCGCGATGCTCAGATCGACGCCACGAAGTATCGCGGTCCCGTCGACGCTTTTCTCGACGCCCCGGAGGACGAGCGCGGGCGCGCCGGGTTTGATCGCGGATGGCGTGCTGACGGTAGCTGTTGAACGGGGTGTGATGATGTCCGCACCGGCCGCGGCAGGTGCAACGGTTGCCGCTTCGCCGCGAAGCCATTCGAGACGCGCCCATTCACGTTGTGCACGACGTCGTATCAACCAGCCAGCGAACGCCAGCACGACAATCGCCGCGCAGATCGCGGCAATCCGCGCGGTCGTATCGATTGCAAGCGAACCGAAAAGCACGACGTGTCCGCCCATTTCATCCGCCGACTGCATCGCATACGCGTACTGCACCGCCAGCACGACGGCGAGTATCCAGGCCAGACCAGCGCAGGCATCGGACAACGCGGCGCCCGAACATGCGCGCCATCCGTGCCGGCGTAATCGCGTAACGGCACGCGCCAGCAGCCCGGCGACACCATCCGGCGAATGCACGACGATCACAATGAACAACAGCCCCAGGTAAAACAGCCACGCACGTGTCACGCTCGCCACCGCGACGCTGAAAAACACCAGCACGACCGCGCCCGCGACCGGCCCAAAAAACGCACCGGTTCCACCAATCACGGTTGCGATCAGCACCGAGCCCGAGCGCAACATACCGACGCTTTCTGTCGACACCAGCTCGACGTTGATGAGCCCCAGCGTGCCCGCGACGCCCGCGAAGAACGACGCCAGCACGAACATCCGATACCGCACGCCCCGTGGATCGCAACCCGTCGACGCCGCGCGCACCGGATTGTCACGCACCGCATTCGCGAGCCGCACGAACGGCGTGCGCGACAGCGCCCACATCGCGAGCGTGGCGAGCAGGCACCAGCACGCGATCACCGCATACGCTTCGCGCGCCGGGCCAAACGTAAACGTCCCCCACGCGGGGCCGCCCGCGCGGTCGATCGACACACCCGCTTCACCGCCGAACCAGTCGGGCAACGACCACGCCGCAGCCGCCACGAGCTCCCCGATGCCAAGCGTGATCATCGCGAACGCAGTACCCGCGCGACGCGTCGCGACGAGGCCCGCGATCGCACCGGCAAGCGCGCCGCCCACGCCGCCTGCAAGCGGCAGCCACGGTAACGCGATGCCATACCGGTTAAAGAGATGCGCCGCGACGAGCGCGCCGAGCCCGGCAAACGCGGCGTGACCAAACGAAAGCAGGCCTGTCTCGCCGAGCAGCAGGTTCCAGGAGAGCGCGAGGACGATCATCGACGCGGTTTGCGCCAGATACGCGAGCATCCAGCTCTGCGACGACAGGCCCAGCGGCGCGACAAGCAGCGCGATCAACGCGAGCCACGACAGGCCGGTTCGCCACGCCGACGCATGCGCGTGCGATTCGCCACCGGCGCCTGCGCTGCCGGACAAGTGAGGAGCGCGATGCAAATCAGGCCTCGTCATCGCGCTGCCCGAAAAGACCACGCGGCCGCAGCGCGAGCATCGCGACGAGCAGCAGATACGGCACGAGCGGCGCAACCTGCGCGACGCTGAGCGATGCCCATTCCACTGGCAACGACTGCCCCGCCAGCGCGGCAAGCGAACCGAGCGAGATATCGCTAGCGACAGCGAACGTCTGCACGCACCCCACAACCAGCGAGGCCACGAGCGCGCCGCCAAGCGACCCGAGGCCACCAGTCACGACAACCACGAAGACGATCGAGCCGACCGAATCGGCCATCGCCGGCTCGATCACGAAGAGCGGCGCACCGATCACACCGGCAAGTGCGGCGAGTGCCGTGCCCGCCGCGAACACCAGCGTGAACACGCGCGGCACGTTGTGACCGAGCGCCTCGACGGCACTTGCATGCGTGAGCGCCGCGCGCACGATCAGGCCGGTTTTCGACGTGTGCAGCAGCAGATACAGCGCGGCGAGCATCGCGACCGAAGCCGCCATCATGAACGCGCGATAACGCGAAAAACCCGCGCCGAAGACCGTGAACAGCGGGCCGTCCAGCGCGTGCGGCACGGGCGCCGACAGCGCCGGCAAACCCCACACGAGCTTGACCGCTTCGCCGATCAGATACGCCGCGCCGAACGTGAGCAGTAGCTCGGCCAGGTGGCCATGCGGCCGCACGCGCCGCAACAACCAGCGCTCCATCGCCGCGCCGATGAGGCCGACGATCACCGGCGCGATCACGAGCGCACTCCAGAACCCCGCGTGCGCCGCGACCGAAAGCCCGACGTACGCGCCGAGCATGTAAAAGCTGGCGTGGGCGAAGTTGAGCACGCCGAGCATGCTGAAAATCAGCGTCAGCCCCGCCGACAGCATGAACAGCAGCAATCCGTAGCTGACGCCGTTCAGCAGATTGATGACTAGCGACTGCACCCGCTAGTCCGCCGCCACGACAAGCGGCGCGAGCGCCGCGTGCAGGACATCCGGCAGCGCGACCGGACGACGCGTCGCGCGATCGACGTACACATGCACGAAGTGCCCCTGTGCCGCCGCATGCGTCCCGCCCTCCCGGAAAAGGCCAACTTCGTAGCGCACGCTCGTCGAGCCCAGTCGCGCGACGCGCAGACCCGCCTCGACCCGCTCCGGGAACACGAACGGCTCGAAGTAGTTGCAGTGTGTTTCCACGACGAGCCCGATCGTCGCGCCGCGCTCGAAATCGAGCGCGCCGGCGCGGATCAGATACTCGTTCACCACCGTGTCGAAGTAGCTGTAATAGACCGTGTTATTGACGTGTCCGTAGACGTCGTTGTCCATCCAGCGCGTCGAGATCGGCAGAAAGTGGCGGTAAGCTTCGCGTGGCGTCGGAGTCGGTTTGCTCATCTTTTTATCGCGTCGTCAGGGGTCGCCATGGCGGCAGGATCAGAACGATTCGGTCAGCATGCGGCGATAGTCGTCCGCCGAGGCCTCGCGCGGATTCGTCTTGTGGCAATGATCGGCCAGCGCGCCCTTGATGACCTTGTCGAACACGCTTTCGTCGACGCCCATCTGTTTCAGCCCGGTCGGCAGCCCGAGCCGCGCCGTCATGTCGAACAGCGCCCCGGCAAGATCGGCGTTCTCCGGCAGGTTCATCACACGACGCATGCGCGCATAGCGATTGTTCGCCACCACCGTTTCAGCGGACGCGTTAAAACGCAGCACGGCCGGCAGCACGACGGCGTTCAGCGTGCCGTGATGCAGCGACGTACGCCCGTTCACCGCGATGCCGCCCAGCGGATGCGACAGCGAATGCACGCAGCCGAGTCCCTTCTGGAACGCCATCGCGCCCTGCATCGACGCGCTCATCATGTTCAGGCGCGCGTCCCGGTCGCTGCCGTCGTGCGTCGCGCGTTCGATATTGGCCCATGCACGTTCGAGCCCGTCGAGCGCGATGCCGTCCGCCGGTGGATTGAACGAAGGCGCGAGGAAGGTTTCGATGCAGTGGGCCACCGCGTCCATGCCGGTGGCGGCCGTCAGACCGGCAGGCAAGCCCAGCGTCAGACCCGGATCGCAGATCGCCGACTTCGGCAGCAGATGCCACGAGTGAAAGCCCAGCTTGCGGCCGTCGTTCAGGATCACGATCGCACCGCGCGCGACTTCGCTGCCGGTGCCCGACGTGGTCGGAATCGCGATTAGCGGCGCGGCGGCATCCGTGATCTTGCCGCTACCGCCTTCGATCGTTGCATACTGGGTCAGTGCACCCGGATGCGTCGCGGCAATCGCCACGCCCTTTGCCAGATCGATCGACGAACCGCCACCTACCGCAACCAGCCCGTCGCACCCTTCCTCGCGATACCGCACGGCGGCAGCGAGAACCATGGCCTCCGTCGGATTCGACGGCGTGTCGTCGAATACCGGTACGTCGGCGAGCTTCAGTGCATCGATCGCGCGCTGGGCGACGCCCGCCGCGACGACACCCTTATCGGTAATGACGAGCGGTCGCTTGATACCGACCCGCTCGCATTCGGCGGGCAGTTGCGCGAGCGCATCGTAACCAAGATGGATGTGCGTCAGATAGTAGATGTAGGCCATGTCGGTTCTGTCTCCTGGTGATGAACAAGTGTGGCGCGGGCTGCCGTGTGCCCACGCTCGTATGTTTCGCTGCCGTGTGCCGGGGTCATGCAGCCACTCTAACAACCCGGCGACGTGCTGACTATCGGCCGGATGGCCAGGTGTCCGGCCTGTTGAAAACGTGATCGAATGACTGCACGCAATCGCTCGCCAGCACGCTGCTCACTGTCCCGGCCGCTCGACGAATTCAAAAGGCAGGCCGCGCCGGCGCATCCATTCGCCGAGCGCCTGGCCGGTGCCCGCCCGCCACGGCCGCAGGTTCGCCGGTTCGACCAGCCGGTATTCGAGCAGCTCGGGCGAAAGCGTGACCGTGCCGTGCGCCTTCACGTGATAGGCAATGATCAGCTCGTTCTTGCGGATGAACTCGTAGACGCCAATCAGTTCGACCGATTCCGCGTGCAGCGCGGTTTCCTCGAGCACCTCGCGCGCGATGCCTTCCTCGGGTGTTTCGCCGTTTTCGAGAAACCCGGTGATCAGCGCGAACATGCCTTCGGGCCAGGCCGCGTTGCGCGCGAGCAGGATCTTGCCTTCGTATTCGACAATGGCCGCGACGACCGGCAGCGGATTGTTCCAGTGCACATAGCCGCAGGTTGCGTCGGGACAGACCTGGCGCACGCGGCCGCCTTCGTGGGCGGCGTCGCTGCGTTCGCTGAGCGGCGTCGCGCAACGTGGGCAGTATTGGTAGTCGGACATGCTCGTTGGAATTGAGGTGAATGAATGTCGGGAAAGGCTTCGGATCGTTTCACGTCGTGCGCGTCGCCATGCGCCATGCGCTGGCGACGCTCGCTCTCATGCCGCGCACAGGTCGCGCACTTCGGCGGCAAACCGCTCGACGGTTTCGGGCTGTGTGTCCCACGCGCACATCAGCCGGCAACCGCCCGCGCCGATGAACTCGTAGAACTTCCAGCCTTTCGTCCGCATCGCTTTCGCCGCATGCGCGGGCAATTGCGCGAACACGGCGTTCGATTCGACCGGGAACATGATGCTCACACCGGGAATCGCTTCGAGACGCGTTTTCATGAGTTGCGCCATCGCGTTCGCGTGACGCGCGTTGCGCAGCCAGACGTCGTCGTCGAGCAGACCCAGCCACGGCGCCGAGATAAAGCGCATCTTCGACGCAAGCTGGCCCGCCTGTTTAAGGCGATACGCGAAATCGTCGGCCAGCGCGCGATCGAAGAACACGACCACTTCGCCCACCGGCAGGCCGTTCTTCGTGCCGCCAAAACACAGCACGTCGACGCCCGCGCGCCACGTGATCTCCGATGGATGCACGCCCAGCGTCGCGACCGCGTTGGCGAAGCGGGCGCCGTCCATGTGAACCTTCAGATGACGTCGTCTGGCAATCGCCGCGATCGCGCGCACTTCCTCGACGGTGTAGACGCTGCCGACTTCCGTCGACTGCGTGAGCGTCACCACCTTCGGCTTCGGATAGTGGATATCGGCCCGACGGGTCACGACGGCCTCGATGGCATCGGGCGTCAGCTTGCCGTGGGCGCCGGGCGCGGTCAGAAGCTTCGAGCCTCCGGAGAAAAATTCGGGGCCGCCGCATTCGTCGGTCTCGATGTGCGCGAGGTCGTGGCAGATCACCGAGTGATACGACTGACACAGCGATGCCAGCGCCAGCGAATTCGCCGCCGTGCCGTTAAAGACGAAGAACGCTTCGCAGTCGGTCTGAAACAGGTCGCGCAGGCGGTCGCACACGCGCTCGGTCCAGGAATCGTCGCCGTAAGCCGGCTCGTGACCGCTGTTGTTTGCTTCAACGAGCGCCGCGAGCGCCTCGGGGCAGATGCCGGCGTAATTGTCCGACGCAAAGTGTTGCATGGCGGGCGGCGCACCCTGTAGAAGGCACGCGAAAGTAACGGGAAGCGGACATTTTAGTGCGCCATCCCGTTATTGTCCGGTCGTTCGAATTTGCTGGAGGGTAATCGTAGGGTCGGGAAGCGCCGTGGACGGCGCACGAGGCGCGAACGGGTGTACGGCCCGAGCGGGCTATCGGTGCGAACGGCGCTTCGAGACGCGGGTGACGATAAGGAGGCCGGCGGCGCCGAGCATCAGTGCGAACGCGGCCAGCCACAGCGCGGGCGAAAACGAGCCCGTATGAGCGGCGACCGGCGCGGCCACCAGCGGCCCCGCGATCTGGCCGATGCCATAGGCGGCCGTGGCGTAACCCATCAGTCCGGCTGCATGCTCCCCATGCAGTCGACGCGCTTCACGCATCGCGAAAAGCGTGATTGCCGTGAACGGCAACCCGATCAGCATGCTGCCGATCGAAAAACCCGCTGCGGTCGGCCAGACGATGCCCGACGCGATGCCTGCCGCCTGCAACACGTAAGCGCCCGCGAGGAGCATGCGATTGTCCCAGTGGAGCGGCAGACGCGCGGCAAGCAGCGCGCCTGCCATGAGCGCCACGCCGAACATCGGCCAGAACAGATCGGGCCAGGGCGAACCCGGTAACGCGGCGCGCGCGATCACCGGCAGGAACGTCGCGGTAATGATGTAGCCAAATCCCGGCACGCCGTACAACACGACGAGCCAGATCGCATCGGCGCGGTGAATGGTTCGATCGGGCCGGGCGTGATGTGTCGATGCGGAACTGCGCGCCGGTGGCGCGGTGCGGCCGGACGGTCGGGTGTGACTGCCGGGTCGATCGTGCCCGACGGCGACGGCTTCGGAATGCTCCGCTGCGACTGCCGGTGAAGCCGGAGCAACGCGTCGGGGCGCGGCCTCGAACACGTGCCACACGAGCGCCGCCAGGGCCGCCGAGATAAGCCCAAAGCCAATCCAGCCCAGTTTCGCACCGAGGCCGCCCGCGGCGCTCACGAGAAGCCCCGTGCCGACGATCCCGACCCCGGGGCCGGTGTAGATAACGCCGCTCCAGCGGTGCGCACCGAGTTCGGCGAGCCGGCGCAGGCCCCACTGCGATGCGAACACGAAGGCCCATGCGCTGATCGCTCCGCCCACGAAGCGCACCAGCGCCCAGATCCAGAACGCGTCGGTGACGCCCATGACGACGGTCAGCGCGGCCGTGATGGCAAGGGCGACGCGTACCATCCGGGCATGGTCGACCCGCAGCGCCGCGCAGGTAATCGCACCGATGAAATACCCCGCGTAGTTGAACGATGCGAGCCAGCCGCCGTGGCGAATATCGATCGAGCCGCTTTGCAGCATCAACGGCAACAGCGGCGTGAACGCGAAGCGCCCCACGCCCAGCGCGACCGCGAGCGCCACCATGCATCCAAGCGCGACGCGCCTTGCGTCGTGCGGGTAGGAGGAAGCAGCAGCAGTGGGAGTGGCGAGAGGTGTCATGGATGTCTTCGGGGATTTTCGGGGCCGGCGACACGTGCGCGCCGCACCATCGCACGTTCAGATAGTAATCCGCACAGTTCATCACAAAAAATGAATTATCATGATTAAAAGCATCTCGGAGTGAGAACGATGGACCTGGCCGCCTTGAACATCTTTCGCGCGGTGGTGCGCGAAAACGGCGTGACGCGCGCTGCTGCAAAGCTGAACCGAGTGCAGTCGAACGTGACGACGCGCATCAAACAGCTTGAGGAGCAGCTGGGCACTGAACTCTTTATCCGCGACGGACGCCGACTCGTGCTGACGCCAGCTGGCGAGACGCTGCTGCCGTATGCCGAACGTCTGCTCGCGCTCGCCGACGAGGCGCGCCACGCGGTGCGCGAGAACCGGCCGAACGGCCGGCTGCGGCTCGGCACCATGGAAAGCGTCGCGGCGAGCCGGCTGCCGTCCCTGCTTGCCCGATATCACCAGCGCTGGCCCGACGTAGCACTGGAACTCGAAACCGGCACGACCGGACGGCTGATCGAACGGGTGCGCGACTTCGAAGTCGATGCCGCACTCGTTGCGACGCCGCTCGACCCGGACGCTTTGCGCGACGTTTTCGATTTTGTGCCGGTCTTTCGCGAAGAGCTCGTGATGCTGACGCCGCGCGGTCACCGGCCGATCCGCGATGCGCGCGATGTGGCACTGTCCACGCTCGTCGCGTTCGAGCGGGGTTGCGCGTATCGGAGCTATATCGAGAAGTGGTATCTGGCGTGCGATCTGCGGCCGGCGCGCATCCTGGAACTCGGTTCGTATCACGCGATGGTCGCGTGTGTCGCGGCCGGCGTGGGCGTCTCGATCGCGCCGCGCTCGGTGCTGGGTCTGCAGCAGAACGTGGACGATATCGCCGTTCATCCGCTCGGCGAACTCGATGCGATCGATACGCTTCTGGTCTGGAGGCGCGGTCACTTTTCGGCAGCGCTGAACGCATTGCGCGAGCAGTTGCTGGCGGGGAGCAATCTGTCGGCAAGTTCGGAGCAACCGGAGAGGATTGCGCAACCGGCGGTGTGATTCTTCTGGCCGCCCCAAAACGCAGAAAGCCGCGAGTTCGAAGCTCGCGGCTTTCTTTTTTCATTCTTTCTGCTGGATCTTTGGCGAAGCGGCCGGCTCAACCCTTTCGACAATCGAAACCGGTGCCGCTTATCGCATATCGCGCGCCCGTGGTTACAGTTGCGCCTCGACCCAGCCCTTCACGCCTGCCAGCGCTGCCTGCAGGTTCGCCGGTTCCGTGCCGCCGGCCTGCGCCATATCGGGACGGCCGCCGCCCTTGCCGCCCACCTGCTGCGCGACGAAGTTCACGAGTTCGCCCGCCTTGACCTTCCGGCTGGCCTCAGCGGTTACGCCCGCGATCAGGCTCACCTTGCTGCCTTCGACGGAGGCCAGCACGATCGCCGCGTTCTTCAGCTTGTCCTTCAGCTTGTCGACGGTTTCACGCAGCGTCTTGACGTCCGCGCCTTCGAGCGTCGCGGCCAGCACGTGCACACCCGCGACTTCGATCGCCTGACCCGCGAGCTCGTCGCCCTGGCTCGAAGCAAGCTTGGACTTCAGCGCGCCGAGTTCCTTCTCCAGCGATTTGACCTGCTCCTGGACCTGCGCGATACGCTGCGTGAGTTCCGCCGGTTGCGCCTTCAAGGCGGCTGCGGCCGCGTTGATACGGGCGTCGAGTTCCTGCACGAAACGCACCGCGTTATCCCCGGTAATGGCTTCCACACGACGGATACCCGCGGCCACGCCGCCTTCTGTCACGATCTTGAAGAAACCGATATCGCCGGTGCGATGCACGTGCGTACCGCCGCACAGCTCGCGCGAGAAGCCGAGATCGAGCACACGCACTTCGTCGCCATACTTTTCACCGAAGAGCGCCATTGCACCGCCCTTCACCGCTTCGTCGAACGGCATCACGCGCACGATGCCCGGCGCGTTCGCCAGCACCTCGGCGTTCACGATTGACTCGACCTGGCGAATCTGTTCGTCCGTCATCGGCGCGTTGTGCGCGAAGTCGAAACGTGTCTTTTCAGCGTCGACGAGCGAGCCCTTCTGCTGGACGTGCGAGCCCAGCACTTCGCGCAGCGCCTTGTGCATCAGGTGGGTGGCCGAGTGATTGCGCTCCGTGCGTGCGCGACGCACGGCATCGATCTCCGCCTTCACCACGTCGCCGACCTTCAGCGTGCCCTGTTCCAGGGTGCCGTGATGGCCCACCACGTCGGCCTGTACCTTCAACGTATCCACAACGGCGAAGCGCACGCTCGCGTTGGCGAGCAGACCCTGATCGCCAACCTGCCCGCCCGACTCCGCATAGAACGGTGTGTGGTCGAGCACGACGACAGCCTGCTGGCCCTTCGCTACTTCCTTGACGGACGCGCCGTCGACGTACAGCGCAATGATCTTCGCGTCGTCGAAGACGATTTCCTCGTAGCCATGGAACGTGGTTTTCGCGCCCGAATATTCGAGACCCTGCGCCATCTTGAACTTGCCGGCCGCACGCGCCTGTTCGCGCTGACGGGCCATGGCCTCGTCGAATGCGGACTCGTCGACCGTGACCTCGCGTTCGCGGCAGACGTCCGCCGTCAGATCCAGCGGGAAGCCGTACGTGTCGTGCAGTTTGAACGCGAGCTCGCCATCGAGCGTCTTGCCGCCCTTCGTATCGAGATCGGCCAGCGCGCTTTCGAGGATCGACATGCCGTGCTCGATCGTTTCGAAGAAGCGTTCCTCTTCCTGGCGCAGCACGTCGGTGACGCGCTGTTCCGCTTCCTTCAGTTCCGGATACGCGGCGCCCATCTGCGCGACGAGATCCGCCACCAGACGGTGGAAGAACGAACCCTTGCGGCCCAGCTTGTAGCCGTGACGGATCGCTCGGCGCACGATCCGGCGCAGCACGTAACCGCGGCCTTCGTTACCCGGAATCACGCCATCGACGATCAGGAACGAGCACGCGCGGATGTGATCGGCGATCACCTTCAGCGAATTGTTCGTGAGATCGGTGACGCCTGTCTCGCGGCCCGCTGCCGTGATCAGCGCCTGGAACAGGTCGATCTCGTAGTTGCTGTGCACATGCTGCAGCACGGCGGCGATACGCTCGAGGCCCATGCCGGTATCGACGCACTGCTTGGGAAGCGGCGTCATGTTGCCCTGCGCGTCGCGATTGAACTGCATGAACACGAGATTCCAGATCTCGATGTAACGGTCGCCGTCTTCCTCAGGAGACCCCGGCGGGCCACCCCAGATGTCCGGGCCATGGTCGTAGAAAATTTCCGAACACGGGCCGCACGGACCGGTATCGGCCATCTGCCAGAAGTTGTCCGACGCGTAACGTGCGCCCTTGTTGTCGCCGATGCGGATGATGCGCTCGACCGGCACGCCGACTTCCTTCGCCCAGATGTCGTGCGCTTCGTCGTCTTCGTGATAGACCGTGACCCACAGCTTGTCTTTCGGCAGCCCGTAGACGCCAGTCAGCAGTTCCCACGCGTAGTGGATCGCGTCGCGCTTGAAATAGTCGCCGAACGAGAAGTTGCCGAGCATTTCGAAGAACGTGTGGTGCCGCGCGGTATAGCCGACGTTTTCCAGATCGTTGTGCTTGCCGCCCGCACGCACGCTGCGCTGCGCAGTCGTGGCGCGCGAATACGGACGCGATTCGGCGCCGAGGAACACGTCCTTGAACTGCACCATGCCCGAGTTGGTGAAGAGCAGTGTCGGATCGTTGCCGGGCACGAGGCTCGACGAACGGACAATCGTGTGGCCCTTCGATTCGAAGAACTTGAGGAATTTCTCGCGGATTTCGGAGGCTTTCATGGCGTGCGGGGGACGGTCCTGACTGTTTCGGCTGCATCCGGAGATGCGCCAACTGATTGTTTCCTGAGCCGCTGATTATACGGGATCGGCGAGCACGGAGAGCGGCATGAGGCGGCCAGGACACAACGTTAGCCATCCGGCCATGTTTTTCCCGCTGAGGGGCGTGGGATGGGGCTTCGCGGCCTCAGATCCGTCCTATGCCATCCGGCCGATGGGTCTCCTGACGGGAATCGCTTAAGATTCTGGACATCGTTACGGCATCGCGCACCCCGCCGCATGCATGCCGCGCAATCATGCTTCAAGGAGACACGAACAGAATATGGGCGCCCTCAGTCATATCCGCGTGCTGGACCTCACACGCGTGCTCGCCGGTCCATGGTGCGCACAGACCCTTGCCGATTTCGGCGCTGACGTCATCAAGATCGAACGCCCCGAAGTGGGCGACGACACCCGTCATTGGGGCCCTCCGTACCTGAAAACGCCGGATGGCGAAGACACGCGCGAGGCTGCGTATTACCTCGCGGCGAACCGCAACAAGCGTTCGGTCACCGTCGACATCGCCACGCCCGAAGGGCAGCAGATCATCCGCGATCTCGCCGCGCAAAGCGACGTCGTGCTCGAGAACTACAAGGTCGGCCAGCTGAAAAAATATGGGCTCGACTATGCGTCGCTGAAGGAAGTGAAACCGGACATCGTCTACTGCTCGGTCACGGGTTTCGGCCAGACAGGCCCGTACGCGCAGCGGGCGGGCTACGACTTCATCATCCAGGGCATTGGCGGATTCATGAGCATCACCGGCGAGCGCGACGCGCTGCCCGGCGGCGGCCCGCAAAAAGCCGGTGTCGCCATCGCCGACCTGATGACCGGCATGTACTCGACCATTGCCGTGCTGACCGCGCTCACCCATCGCGACCGGACGGGCGAAGGCCAGTACATCGACATGGCGTTGCTGGACGTTCAGGTGGCGATGCTCGCCAACATGAACTCGAACTTCCTTGCGAGCGGCAAGCCGCCCGTGCGCTGGGGCAACGCGCACGCGAACATCGTGCCCTACCAGACGTTCCAGACGAGCGACAGCTGGATCATCGTCGCGGTTGGCAATGACGGGCAGTTTCGCAAGTTCGTCGAAGCAGGCAACCGGCCTGAACTCGCCGACGACGAGCGTTTCTCGACCAACCCGGCGCGGGTACGCAACCGCGAAACGCTCGTGCCGCTGCTGGCCGATATGGTCCGGCTGCGTGGCAAGCAGGAATGGATCGCCGCGCTGGAGGCGTCGGGTGTGCCGTGTGGGCCGATCAATGACCTCGGTGAGGTATTCGAGAACGAGCAGGTCGTCGCGCGCGGAATGCAGGTTGACCTGCCGCATCCGTCCGGCGGGACAGTGAAGCTGGTGCGCAATCCCGTCCGGATGAGCGCGACCCCGCCGGAAGCGGCCGCCCATCCGCCGACACTCGGCGAGCACACCGATGAGATATTGCGCACCGTGCTGGGGTTCGACGAAACCCGCATCGCGGAGTTAAAGGCGCGGTCGGTGATCTGACGGGTGGTGGTTCTCCGGCCGGTCTCGAAGGTGGTCTGCGCACATCCGGGGGACGCGGGCGGCCGCCGCGCCCGAACCCGGTCGCGCGGCAGCGGCACCGGCCGCTCTTTAGCCCACGCTCCCGCTACGATCAAACCGCCCGAAAACCTCGCTAAACCCGAGCTAAACCCGCTTTAGACCGCCTCGACCAGCGACTCCAGCCAGCACATTCCCTCGGGCCAGTCGCCGAGACCGCTTTCGCCGTTGATATGACCGCGCGGGCCGATGTCAAACCAGGCGCTCTGCCACGCCCTGGCGCAGGCCCGTGAAAACGCGACGCCGCCGTATGGGTCGTCCGTGCTGGCGACCACGATCGTCGGAAACGGCAAGGGCGCCATCGGCACGGGCGCAAACCCGGACGCATCCACCGGAAATTGCGCCCCCGCCGGATCGGGCACCGCGACCAGCAACGCCCCCGCCACCTTCGCAATCTGCGTGGCGTACGCGTACTGCGTGGCCCAGAACGCGACAGCCAGGCAACCGAGGCTGTGCGCGGCGAACATCACCGGCGCATCGGCGGCGGCCACGGCTTCGTCCAGCGTGCGGCACCATGCGTCGCGCACCGGGTAATCCCAATCCGGCATCTGGACGCGGGCGAATTCAGGATGTGCCGCTTCCCAGCGCGTCTGCCAGTGACCCTCGCCGGAATTCTGATAGCCCGGCAGAACCAGAACGTTATGTGTCGTCATCGCGGTTCCCCGATTTGTAGTTCGTTATCGTATTTCAGTGAAACACCCGTCCGACACCCGCACCACGCGGGTCGGCGGCAGGCTCCGGCGTCGTGCCTTCCACGCGGATCATCTGGACATCG
This sequence comes from Paraburkholderia gardini, assembly GCF_907164545.1. NCBI lineage: Bacteria > Pseudomonadati > Pseudomonadota > Betaproteobacteria > Burkholderiales > Burkholderiaceae > Paraburkholderia > Paraburkholderia gardini. The sequence continues at coordinate 13,910 of NZ_CAJQZB010000007.1, forward strand.
CCGTTGAACTTCTGCCCTTCCAGCGTGTAGCCGAGACCTTTCAACTGGCCGGCCAGTTCGCCCGTTATCGGATGATACGGCTCCCAGTAGATTGTCTTCGGCGGCAGCAGTTGATGATGAAAGCGCATCGCGGCCAGCGCGTCGGCAGGCGGCATGCCGAAATCATAGAGATTCGTCATCACCTGGAAGATCGACGTGAAAATGCGCGAACCGCCGGGCGTGCCGATCACGAGCGAAACCTTGCCGTCTTTCAGCAGGATGGTCGGCGTCATCGAAGAAAGTGGCCGGCGACCCGGCGCAATCGTATTGACGTCGCCGCTCGTGACGCCGAACTGGTTCGGCGTGCCGGCCTTCGCGACGAAGTCGTCCATTTCGTCGTTCAGCGCGAAGCCTGCGTTGTCCACCACCACGCCCGATCCGAACGGCCCGTTGAGCGTGTACGTGTTCGACACCGCGTTGCCCCATTTGTCGACGACCGAAAAGTGCGTCGTCTCGGCGCGCTCGGGCATCGAATCGCCGAGGCCCGGCTTGACCGGCGTCGCGCCCGGCACTTCGTCGGGCGTCACCTCATCGGCGCGCTGCGCGAGGTAAGCGTCGTCGATCAGTTTGTCGACGGGCACGTGATACGAATCCGGGTCGCCCATGTACTGCTGCCGGTCGGCAAACACGCGATCTTCGATCTGCGCGACCAGATGAATGTACGCCGACGAATTCAGGTCGAGCCCGGCGAACGCGGGCTTCAGATCGGCCTTCATCTTCAGCAGCTGGATGAGCCCCACACCGCCCGAACTCGGCGGCGGCGCGGTGACGATCCGATAGCCGTTCCAGTCGGCCGTCACCGGCTGGCGCCACACGGCCTTGTATTGCACCAGATCGGTCTTCGAAAGAAGGCCGTGGCCGTACATTTGAGAACTGATGAGGTCCGCAGTCTTGCCTTCGTAGAATTCACGGCCGCCGTCGCTCGCGATACGCGAAAGCGTCTGCGCCAGTTCAGGCTGGCGGAACGTCGCGCCCGCCTTCAGCCCCGCGAAATACACGCTGAAATTGGTCTTGCCGGCGAAACTTTTCGATGCATATTCGGCGCGCTTCTGCAGCCACGGCTCGACGACGAAGCCATCGGTGGCGTATTTGATCGCCGGGGCGAGCACCTGCTTCCACTTCAGTTTGCCGAAGCGGCGCTGCGCTTCCCACATGCCGTCGACGGTGCCCGGCACCGCCACGGCCCGGAACCCGACGAGGCTCATGCCCGGCACCGGGTTGCCCTTGTCGTCCAGATACATGTCGCGGGTCGCCTGCTGCGGCGCGCGTTCGCGATAATCGAGGAAGTACGGCTTGCCGTCGACGTAGAGCGTCATGAATCCGCCGCCGCCGATATTGCCCGCGTCCGGATAGGTGACCGCAAGCGTGAACGCGATGGCGACGGCGGCATCGACCGCATTGCCGCCCGCGGCGAAAATCTGCTGTGCCGTGTCCGCGCTGTAGCGGTCGGGCACGGCCACGGCCGACGCGTCGAGCACCGCTTTCGGCGGCGGCGTTCTGGCGAGCGCCGGTGCGGCGGGCACGAAACTGCCAGCCAGCGCGACGACGAGCGTCGCCGCGCCCAGACGCCGGATCAGGGCAAGGGGCAGCGGGACGAAAGGCGCGCAATGCGCGTCGTGCGTGGAATCGGGCATCCGTGAAACTCCAGGAACTGAAGGCGCCATGTTGCCGAACGGCGGGCCTTCGGGCAAGACAAACGGTCCGGCGAACGTCCACATGAAGGGGCAATCGCCGCGACAGCGGCTCAAGCGGGTTTGACGGGGCCGGCGGGCACGTCAAAGGGGTCGGCGGACCGTTTTCAGCCGTCGAAAAGTCTGTGGCGACAGCGCCACCGGCAGGCGGCCCGTGCCGCGACGCTCGCATTCTGGCCAGGCGGCGCCCACGCGGACAACGCGTTTTACCTCCTGTTGCACGCTGTAACAGCGTCCGGGCGAAGTCCTCACTCCGGCCGCGTGCCACGTGAACCCTGTCGCTCCCTGACTGGTCAGGTAGAATTGACAGATAAGCGGGCGCATCGCGCGTCCTCGAACGACTTTCACCATCACGCATGAATACCGAACGTAACGAAGCGCCCGCGGCATCCAATTTCATCCGCAACATCATCGATGACGACAACCGCTCCGGAAAGTGGGGCCAGCGCGTGGAAACACGCTTCCCGCCCGAGCCGAACGGCTATCTGCATATCGGCCACGCGAAGAGCATCTGCCTGAATTTCGGCATTGCGAGCAGCTACGGCGGCGTGTGCCACCTGCGTTTCGACGATACGAATCCGGAAAAGGAAAGCGTCGAGTACGTCGATTCGATCATCGACGCCGTCACGTGGCTCGGCTTCGAGTGGACGAAGGACGACAAGGAACAGCTGTATTACGCGAGCGATTACTACGACAGGCTGTATGCGTTCGCCGAGCTGCTGATCGAACGCGGCAAGGCGTATGTCGACAGCCAGTCGGCGGAAGACATGCGCGCGAACCGCGGCTCGGCCACCGAGCCGGGCACGCCGTCGCCGTTCCGTGAGCGCACGGTGCAGGAAAATCTCGACCTCTTCCGCCGCATGAAAGCGGGCGAGTTCAAGGAAGGCGAGCACGTGCTGCGCGCGAAGATCGACATGGCATCGCCGAACTTCAACATGCGCGATCCGGTGATCTACCGCATCCGCTTCGCGCATCATTACCGCACCGGCGACACATGGTGCGTGTATCCGATGTACGACTACACGCACTGCATTTCGGACGCGCTGGAAAACATCACGCATTCGCTGTGCACGCTCGAATTCGAGGATCACCGTCCGCTGTACGACTGGATCCTGAACGAACTGGCGGACGCCGGCGTATTCACGCGTCCGCTGCCGCAACAGATCGAATTCTCGCGCCTGAACCTCACGTACGCGATCACCAGCAAGCGCAAGCTGCTGCAACTCGTGACTGAAGGCCACGTCGAGGGCTGGGACGACCCGCGCATGCCGACCATCGTCGGTGTACGCCGGCGCGGTTTCACGCCGGGGAGCATCAAGCTGTTCTGCGAGCGTATCGGCATCACCAAGGTCGATTCGTGGATCGACATGAGCGTGCTCGAAGGCGCGCTGCGCGACGACCTCGACGACAAGGCGCCGCGTACCGCCGCCGTGCTCGATCCGGTGAAGCTGATCATCGACAACTTCCCGGAAGGCACGATCGAGGAATGCAGCGCGCCGGTCCATCCGCATCATCCGGAAATGGGCACGCGCACGTTCCCCATTTCGCGCGAACTGTGGATCGAGCGTGACGACTTCGTCGAAACGCCGCCGAAGGGTTACTTCCGGCTCTTCCCGGGCAACAAGGTGCGGTTGCGCTACGGCTATGTGGTCGAATGCACGGGCGCCGAAAAAGACGCCGACGGCAACGTGATCGCCGTGCACTGCAATTACTTCCCGGACAGCAAGTCGGGCACCGAAGGCGCGAACACGTACAAGGTGAAGGGCAACATCCATTGGGTCAGCGCCGCGCATGCGCTGCCGGCTGAAGTCCGTATTTACGACCGGCTGTTCCGCGAACCGCAGCCCGACGCAGGCGGCCGCGATTTCCTCGAAGCGCTGAATCCGGATTCGAAGCGTGTCGTCAACGCATACCTTGAACCGGGTCTGAAGGACGTACCGCCGGAGCAGCGTTTCCAGTTCGAGCGACAAGGTTATTTTGTTGCCGATCGCTACGATTCGAAACCGGAAAAACCGGTTTTCAACCGTATCGTGACTTTGCGGGACAGCTGGGGCAAGCCGGCGTAAGCTGGACAGCTCCACTGATCGCCGGGCAGGTGAACCCGGCCCGGGGCACGGATATTCGCCGGCAAACGTGCCCCGGTGCGTCTCATGACATCGACAGGACGTTGCGGCACGGCGCGGTTCTCGAAGACGCACGCCCTTCCCGGAGGAGCAATGAAGTTCGCAGCCCGTTTCCGGCTGATCGCATGCGTCGCGGCGGCTACGTTCGCTTGCGGCGCCCATGCTGATGAACTGACCGGTACGCTGAAAAAAATCCATGACGAAGGCGTCATTACGCTCGGCGTGCGCGAGGCGTCGATTCCGTTCGCCTATTCCGATGGCGGCCACACGGTCGGCTATTCGTACACGATCGCGCTGCGCATCGTCGATGAAATCAAAAAGGCGCTGGGCGTTAGCGATCTGAAGGTGCGGGAGATCGTCGTGACATCGGCCAATCGCATTCCGATGCTGCTCAACAGCCAGATCGACCTCGAATGCGGCTCGACGACACACACCGTGGAACGCGAATCGCAGGTGGCGTTTTCGGACAGCTTCTTCCAGTACGCGGTGCGCATGATCTCGCGTAAAAATTCGGGCATCGCCGACTTCGCGGATCTCGCGGGCAAATCGGTGGTGACGACGGCGGGCACGTCGGATGAACGGCTGCTGCGCAAGCTGAACAGCGAGAAGCAGCTCAATATGCGTATCACGGCGACGCGGGATCATCCCGAGGCGTTCGCCGCCGTGCGCTCGGACCGCGCGGTCGCGTTCGTGATGGACGAGCCGCTGCTGCACGGCCTGAAAGCGGCGGAAGCGCATCCCGAAGACTACGTGATCACCGGCACGCCGCTCGGCTACGAGGCGTATGCGTGCATGTTCCGCAAGGGCGACGCGCCGATGCGCGATGTCGTCAATGGTGTGATTTCGCGGATGCAGACTTCGGGCGAAGCTGAACGCCTCTACAACGTCTGGTTCACGCAGCCCATTCCGCCGCACGGGACGAACCTGAATTTCCCGATCTCGGCGGAAATGCGCGAGCTCTTCGCCCATCCGAACGACAAGGCGCTCGACTAGGCCATCGCCCCACGAACGCGCGCTTTCAGAGCGTGCGGTGCAGTTCGGCGAGCGAGAGCGTGGTCTGGAAAAGCCGCGTGAGACTGCGGCTCGCATAGCGGTCGACCTCGTCGGGTTCGGTCCAGCGATACGCGTCCATTTCGGGAATCATCGTACCGTCGGAGCGACGCGGGAACATCGACGTGCACGTGCACTGTTCGATATCGATCTCGCCGTCGCGCGCGCGCGCGGCGAACAGATGCAGATCCTTGTCGCGACGATACACGAAGAGCCCAAGGTCTTTCAGACGCTCACGCGCGAGGACAATACCCGTCTCCTCGACCATTTCCCGCAATGCGGTGACATGCGGCGCTTCGCCCGCTTCGCCGTGTCCTTTCGGGATGTCCCAGTGCGAGGTTTCCGTGGCGTGCGCGAGCAGTACGCGACCCGCGGCGTCGAGCAGCACGACGCCGCAGGAAATGACGCGCGCGGTCATTGCAACCGCGCGCGGTGTGATGGCGTCGTCACTTTTGAAGCGGAAGTGACAGGGCTCGTGACGGGGCCAGCAGCAGCCTCGCCTGTACCGGCGCTGCGTTCAATCGACGTGCTCAACGCTTCTGCAGTTGCCACGCACCGCTGCCCTGCCGGCAAAAGAGCGGATGCAGATTCATCGATTGCCCTTTGGCCGACAGCACGACCGCCGTCGCGCGGCACGTGCGGTCGCCCTCCTTCGTGGTTCGGTCGGGTGTCAGTGTCGCGTCGATCTTGACGCTGTTGCCGGTGCCCTCGTTGACCCAGTTCACGGTCTGGCCGTCCTGCGTGTCGTTGAGCACCTGGGTGATGGCCTTCTTGATCGAATCGTTGTCGCGCGGCTTCATGTAGCTGATCGGCGTGTCGTTCAGGAAGCCAAGATTCGCCGCCTGTGCGACGCCTGCACCCGCGAGCAGCAACCCACCTGCAGTCCAGCACATCAGGGCTCGGTTTCGCATCGACATTGATTGTTCTCCTTGAAGGCTGACTGGAATGCCCTCGCGCGCATGTCGCGTGAGCTGACCCTCAAAAGCATAGCACGACGTGATGCGCGGCCGCCGCGCCACGGACGGCGCATGCAGGACCATGCCGGCCTTTTCGGACAGGTCCGATTGGCCCTGTCAGGGCGGATCATTAGCATCGAAAGATCCATTACGCGCATGCGTTTCACGCGTTTCACCGGTCCGCACGCGCATCTACGATCTTCTCTGCCGCCATGGACTACTCAATCGCACTTCGCTTCTTCGTCATCGTTCTCACACTGATCAGCATCGCGCTCATGCCGATCGTCATGCGTCGCGAGCCGGCACCCGTCGCCGGCATGCTCAGCATCCAGGTGCTGCCGCGTCCGCAATGGCCCGGCATCCTCACTCGTGCAGGCTTCATCTGCATGCTGGCCTCTTTCGTGATGCTGCTGATGTTCTGCGCGTTCCTGCTTCAGTCGTAACCCCGCGCGTTCAGTGCGCCGCGGGCCGATAGCCGTCCGTCAGCGTATTCAGGAACGCAACCACGTCCTTGATCTCCGCATCGTCGAGTGCCGGTGCGTCGCCCGGTTTGCGGTCAAACGGCGGATCCATATTCAGGTTTGCCTGCAAGCGGACCTTCACAGAGCAGCTTCGGCTGCTTTTTTTACGCTTCACGCAAGCGGCGCGTGCGCCGTCGGCGTAGCGCATTCGCGCGGTCATCCCTGATCCGGTGAAGACGCACGAAAGACAAACCTTCGCTGACGAGGTGAAGTAGAACGGTAGAACCGGAGTTGAAGTACAGCAGGCGGGGATCAGGTGAAAAGCAGGCGAAACCCGCTATGGAGAAACGCTCGCCCATGAAATGCGGCAAGGATGCCGGGGCCGGCAAACCGGTTGGCCCCCCCACGAGGAATCGAACCTCGATTTCAGGTTTAGAAGACCCGTGTTCTATCCGTTGAACTATGGGGAGGCAAAGCGCTCAGCCTGATCGAATGAATCGGCCAAGCCTTAAATTATACCGCATCGCCGCAGGCCGCCCGGTCCATGGCCGCGCGACGCGACGGCAACGCCTCTACACCGGCTGCGCATGCAGCATGAACCAGCCAAGGCACAGCGCGCCGGCAATCACGCAATACACGCCGAACGATGCCAGCCGGCCGCGGCCCTCGAAGTAGCGCATCAGGAAGCGCACGCTGAGATACGCCGCGATCGCCGTGAGGACGCCGCCAAGCAGCGCGTCGGCGAGCTGGTCGGGCGCGTGGAAGAGCTTTGGCATTTCGAGCAGGCCCGCTGCGAAAATAATCGGCGTGCCGAGCAGGAACGCGAATTCCGCGGCTTTTTCCGCCGTCAGCCCGGCCGCGTTGCCCGCGATCATCGTGAGGCCGCTGCGCGAGAAACCCGGAATCAACGCGCCCACCTGCGCGAGGCCGACAAAGAACGCCTGGCGGAACGTGAGCTTCTCCGGCGCGCGATGCACACGCGAGCGCTGCAGACGGTCGCCGAACCATAGCAACACGCCGTTCACGATCAGCGCGATCGCGACGATGCGCAGGTCATGAAACACGCGCTCAAGCCGCTTTTCGAGAATGAGGCCGACAAGACCCGCCGGAATCGTCCCGATGATGAGCGCCCACATCATGTGACCGTCGTCGTTACGCCGGCCGCGCAGCGAACCCACGAAGCCGCCGATCAGCGCGATCCACCGCTTGCGGAAGTACCAGAGCAGCGCTAAAGCGGTACCGAGGTGAAGCGCGACGAGAAAGGGAAGTAGTTGCGGCGCATGCTTGTCGATATGCATGCCGAACAATGCGGGCACGAGGAGCGTATGACCGAGACTGCTGACCGGAAAAAGCTCGGTGACGCCCTGCAACACGCTCAGAAAAATCAGAAACCACAAGTTCACGCGGCGGTCCTCTCAAGGGGTAAACATCGCGCGGGAATGCGTCTCCCGCGCATGGAAGCCGTCCGATTATGCCTGGCGACCCCGGCACAGCCAAGGGTTAACCGCACATACCCCCATTTTTCCGCCGCACTGCGTCACAACCTGAAACACCTGTAAATCGAATGAAAGCAAAAGGCCCGCAAAAGCGGGCCTGGAGTGGATTCTCGCAAGATCCGGAGGCGACGCGCGCGTCGCTTCGAGCGGCGAACGGTGCGTTCTAGCGCTCGACCTTGTAGAAGAAGTAGATGGTGCTGCCGGCGAACATGCCGATCAGTGCTATGCCCATTGCCATCGCAAGATCCATGCATCCTCCGTCCAGAACTGTCGACCCGCCAGTCTGCCGACCGGCCTGTTTTACGGATTATCAGCAAGCCTGCTCTTGCAGTCACGCCCGCAATTTCCCGAGAAAGGGTTTCCCCGTAGCGCAAAGCAGCGCAAAATCGGCCACCGGCAGCATGCGCGCCGCCATCCTTTTCACTCAACCAACTGCGTTTTAACGTCGACCATGGCCATATTCCAGAACCAGGACATCCTCGAAATCGCGCAGGGCGCGGCCCTCCTTCGTATCGCCCCGCAGGCAGGCGGCCGGTTGCTGTCATGGGAGATCGATGGCAAACAAGTGATTTTCTGGCCGGACGACGCCGACTGGAGCGACCCGGCCCGCGTCCGTGGCGGCAATCCGCTGCTGTTTCCGTTTCTCGCGCGGCATTTCGTCGACGGCAAGATCGGACGCTGGCGCGACGCCAGCGGCGTCGTGCGCGATCTGCCGATGCATGGCTTCGCCCGCGACCTGCCGTTCGCCGCGCAACTGGACGCGGCTGGCAACGGCGTCACCATGACGCTCACCGACAGCGACGCCACGCGCACCGCGTATCCGTTCGGCTTTCGTTTCGAGGCGACGTACCGTCTCGCCGACGCAAACACGCTCGACGTGGTGCTGACCACCACCAACACCGGCGACGCCGCGCTACCGTACTACGCGGGCCACCATTTCTACTTCGCGCTGCCGCACACGCAGCGGGTCGAAACCACGCTCGAACTGCCGCCGACGCAGCGCCGTCACCAGCAGGCCGATGCATCGATCAGCGCGGCCGAGCCCGGCGAAGAGCGGTACACGCTCGACGACGCACGCATTCTCGACCGCTTCCATCTGCTCGACGGCACGCCGGACCAGCCGGTGCGCATCGTCGCGCCGGGGCTGAACCGCACGATCACGATCGACCTGCGGCGGCCGGGCTCGATTCCCTGGTACGCCGTGACGACATGGACGCTCGCGCCGGAATCCGACTTCTACTGCGTCGAACCGTGGCTCGGACTGCCCGACGCCATCCATAACGGTTTCGGCCTGCGCTGGCTCGCGCCGGGCGCGACGGAAAGCGCTTCGCTGCGAATCAGCGTCGCCGCGAACAGCTAGAGAGCGATCAAACGGTTCGCGGCGTTTCGGGGTGCTGCAATGCAAAACCGTTAGAATCGGTTGTTTTGCCACTGGCGCGTGTGATCGGGGATCGACGCGCGACAGCGTTTTGTGAGGACCAGGTTTGCATACAAAAATCAGACGGCTCGCCTGCGTATCGATGATCGCGGTGCTCGCCGCGTGCGGGTCGGCTCCGGTGGGGCCAGGGTTCTATCGTGTCGAGCGGGGTGACACGCTGTCCGGCATTGCGCGCAGCAACCGGACCTCCGTGCAGAACATCGCGCGGTGGAACGGATTGACCAATCCCAACGCCATCGAAACCGGCCAGGTGCTACGCGTGGCGCCGCCCGCGAATACCGCGACCGCGGCTACGGGTTCGGGCAGCGCGCAGGCTTCGTCCGGATCGACGGCATCGCGCGGTACCACCGCGCTCGCGCCCGCGCCGACGGCGACGCCCGCTTCGACGATCGCGCTCGTGTGGCCGGCGCAGGGCACCGTCACGCGTCGCTTCGACGGCGCGAACTCGAAGGGCATCGACATCGTCAATGTGGCCGGCACGCCGGTCGTCGCGGCGGCGGCGGGCTCGGTGGTGTATGCGGGCGACGGTCTGCGCGGTTACGGCAACCTCATCATCATCAAGCACAACAGCGACTATCTGACCGCCTACGCGCATAACCGCGCGCTGGTCGTCAAGGAAGGCCAGGCGGTTTCGCAAGGCCAGAAAATCGCCGAGATGGGCGACACGGACAGCGATCACGTGATGCTGCATTTCGAATTGCGCTACCAGAGCCGTTCGATCGACCCGGCCCGTTCGCTGCCGCCCCGCTGAACGCGATGCAGGCATCGCGTTTGCTGCGGTGGGTGTCGTCAGGCACCTGGCGGCGGATCGTTTGCCGTGCCCAACGCACGGCGGATGCAAGGTTCCGCCTGAACAAACGGCGGCCTTGTGGACGGTCGATCAGGCGCGTGGGGAACCCCGCGGGCCCCTGAACGATCCATTCTCAAGGGGCGCGGCAACCGGCTGCGTCCGAAAACAGGAAAATCTGCGATGAAAAGCGCACTCGCCAAGGCGGCCGGAATGGCCGTCCTGACACTCGCAGGCCTCGCGGGCTGCTCCACCACGTCGACGCTCACGTATCTGCCGAACGGCGACACCGGCTTCGCGATCAACTGCAGCGGCAGCGATGCCAGCGAAAGCTGGGGCGAATGCTACAAAAAAGCTGGCGAAGCATGTGGCGCGTATGGGTACGACGTGATTTCGAAGGACGTCGACAACGGCGCCACATCGGGCGGCTCGCTCGGAGGGATTTTCGGTGCCAACGTCAAGAACCGGTCGATGGTCATCCACTGCAAGCAATGATGTCCGAGCGCGGCATCATTGCCGGATTGCGCAATAAAAAGAGCCCGGCACGAGGCCGGGCTAACGGGGGTTCGGCGCATATCGGCAAAGGACCGGTTCACCATGCGCCGAAACGAAATCTAGCAACGCGCGTATACCGACGCAATCGATTAATTGTGCAAATAATGTTACTCGGCGCACTGAGTGACACCGGCGCAAACCTGGCCCGCTCAATTTAGCAAGCCGAACTAACCTGAATGCTGCGTTGCAATGGGATTTTCATCCCCTTCCCGGCCAATGCCGATATGCCTCGAATGCCGCACCAGTCCTGCTTCTACGTCGCCCGGGCCGACCCGTTCAGCAGGCTGCGAAGGCCACTGCAAAAAGCGGCGCAGGCCATTTATTTTGCGATAACCTGCCTGTTTGAACCTTGGTGCGCAAGCGCACCCTTCCATTGATTTAATGACTAAATGCAATCGCGCGAACTACGATTTTCAGCGTATTTTGCTTTGATCAGATTAAATGCCCACGGCATCGCGATTGTTTAAACCGCGGATAAAAACTGATGTTAATTTCCGGTCCCGCAATCCGGCGCGCGGCAAAGCGGCGCCGTGACGATGGTTTATAGTGTCGGCCGCCCGTCTCGTTTCCCGATATCCCATGACTTCCCCTGACGCAACGCACAGCCCGCTCTATCTGAAACTCCTCGCCGAAACCGCGAAGATCGGCTGGCCCGAACTCGAACGTTTCTTTGCGCGCGGCATGCTGCTGCGCGTGGTGCGCGATCTCGACCTGGTGAGCGTCGCCGAAGCCATCGCCAGCGACGACGCCACGCAGGTCACGCAATGGCTCTCGGCGGGCCTCGTGGAACGCGTGCAGGCCGAAACGGCCGCTGATTTCGCCGCCCGCGACCCGGACCTGTGGGCGGTCGTCGTCTCGCCGTGGGTCTGCGTGCAGGAGCGCGGTTGAACGGCACGGAAAGCACGCGCGACACGAATGGCGTACGCAAGACGACGCCGGACAGCGCATCGCCGACGCCGGGGCAGCCCGATGCCATCGCGACAAGCGCCGTGGAAACTGTCGCGGACGCTGAAACCATCGCGCTCGACGGAACGACCAAAGCCGAAGCCGTTCCCGTGCACTGGCACCGTCGCGTTCTTACGCTCGCTTTTCCGATTGTCATTGCGAATCTGACACAGCCGATCCTCGGCGCGGTCGATACGGCGGTCGCCGGTCATCTGGAGAGTGCGTCGTATCTCGGCGGCGTCGCGCTCGGCGGGCTCTTCTTCAGCTTCGTGTTCTGGGGCTTCGGCTTCTTGCGGATGGGGACGACCGGACTCGTCGCGCAGTCGTTCGGTGCGAACGATGCGGCGGGCCTGAGGATGAACGTTATTCGCGCGCTCATGCTCGCGTTCGTGATCGGCGCCGCGGTGCTTGCGCTGCAGGTGCCGCTGATCGGTTATACGTTGCGTGCGATCGGCGGCAGCGAAGCGGTCCAGCTGCATGCCCGCGTGTATTGCCATGCGCGCATCTGGGCGGCGCCACTTGCGCTCGCGAACTACGTGGTGCTCGGCTGGCTGCTCGGCACACAGCGCGTGCGCCTCGCGCTCCTCACGCAGGTGTTCATCAACGCGGTGAACATCGTCGCCGTGCTGCTCTTCGTCTATGTGTTCGACTGGGGTATCGCCGGGATTGGCGCCGCGACGGCCACCGCCGATGCGCTCGGCTTCGTGCTCGGCGCCGCACTCCTGTGGCATCTGCGCCCGCGCGGACTTCCCGCGCCCGATCGCGCGTCGCTCGTCGATGCGACGGCGCTCAGACGGCTCGTCACGATCAACCGTGACATCTTCGTGCGCACGCTTTGTCTGCTTGGCGCGTTCGGCTGGTTCGCGCATCTCGGCGCGCGCCAGGGCGATACGACGCTCGCCGCCAACGCGCTGCTGCTCAACTTCCAGACGTTCATGGCATACGGGCTCGACGGCTTCGCCCACGCGGCGGAAGCGCTCGTCGGCGCGGCGATCGGCGCGCGCGAGCGCAGCGCGTTCCGCCAGGCCGTCAAGGTGACGATGCTATGGTCGACGCTCGGCGCACTCGGCTTTTCGCTCGCTTACTGGATGGGCGGTGCGTGGATCATCGAGCGCCTGACCGATCAGCCGGCCGTGCGCAGCGCGGCGGAAACGTATCTGCCGTGGGCCGCGTTATCGCCGGTGATTTCGGTGTGGGGTTTTCTGCTCGACGGCGTGTTCATCGGCGCGACGCGCACGCATGAACTGATGAAAGCGATGGCCGCATCGCTGACCGTGTTCGTGGCCGCATCGTGGGCGCTGATGGGTCCGTACGGCAATCACGGCCTGTGGATCGCCCTGCTCGTTTTCATGCTCGCCCGCGGCGCGACGTTGCTGCGCTACCTGCCGCGCGTGACGGCGAGCATCGCGCCCGCGCGCGCGGTTTAGCGCGGCCCCGGTTCGCCGCGTCAGACGATACGGGCTACGCTCACTTCGGCGCGGCGGGAACGTCCGACGGAGTGGGCGTGTCGAGCATCGACGGCGGCCGGTCGTCGGTCGGCACGCCGTGGTAGTCCTGCGGATCTTTGGGTGGTGTCTTGTGATGATCGTTGGGGTTGCTCGTGCAACCGGTCAGGGCGGACAACAGCAGGGCAATCAGGATCGTGCGATTCATGGACTCTCGAAAACAGGGAAAACGTGAGACGCGCCTGCCTGGCACGTCGTTGAAGTAAGTCTGACAGTCTACCTGCAACGCGTTTTCGCTGACGGCATGCGTGCAGTGCACAATGACTCCCCGCTTCGCGATGGCTGACCTACTATGTACACATGGCTGCAATCTTCGAAGGAGGCTGCCATGGACGCTGAATCAATTGCGGGGCTGATCGGCCTCGCCATCGGGCTGCTCGTGCTGGTCGCGCTATCGGTCTTCGAATCGCGAACCTACCGGCGCGAACACAGCGGTGAAGGCATGCTGCATCACTGGCTCGCCGGACATCACGTGCTGGACCGTCTGCATCGCAGACGTTGAGCGTCGGCTCATCGCGCGGAAGAGGTTCTTCCGCGCTCATCGATTATTCTCACCGACATTGCGCGCCCCAGTGTCTGGCGCGTGTGGTGCTGCGCGGCTCATCTGGCGCACGTCACTTCTCGTCAGTTCAAACCGGCTCCGCGTTCGTCTTTCTTCGCACCCGTGTGTTCTCCCTAAAACAAGGGTTAACGCGTGCATCCTTGTTACCGGCGCGTGCAGGAAATACCTTCACCCGACAATCCTCAGATGCAGCCAACGGACCCACGTCGTGCGATGTTGATGGGGAATGAGCAGCGTCACAGCCAGCCGCAACGGCGCTGACGCGGCATCGACGCGGTTTGGCATATCGATTGCTCGAAGTTGCATGGAGCGGCTTCGCGGCCCTCCGCAAAGCCGTTCGATCGCCTCGCCACCCTGCCCTCCTGGCATCGGATCCGCGGCGGCGCGATGTTCCCCGGCCAATATCAAGGAGACGTGAAATGACCATCGGAACCATCCTGCTGATCGTGCTGATCCTGCTGCTGATCGGCGCATTTCCGACGTGGCCGCACAGTCGAGCGTGGGGCTACCAGCCGACTGGCATCCTCGGCATCGTCCTGATCGTGGTGATCGTGCTGCTGCTGATGGGGAGGATCTGAGCGGCGACGCGCAGGTTCAACGATGACGACCGTCGGCAGATCACTGCCCGCAACCTGTTCGCACCCAAAAAGCAAAAACCCGCGAAGCCTGACGGCGACGCGGGTTTTTGCTTAATGCCTGTCTGCTGCTATTCGTGGTCGGAGCGATAGGATTCGAACCTACGACCCTCTGATCCCAAATCAGATGCGCTACCAGGCTGCGCTACGCTCCGACGAATCCGAGATTCTATCGGGGTGGCGATACCCCGTCAATCTTTAATCCCGCCGGACGCAGTGAAACTTCGCCTTGCCGCGTGCGGCGCGAACGTGCGAAAGTCGCGGCAGGCCGCATACACCTGGCGCATCATCTCAAGACAACCATCTTGCATGGGACCAGAGTAACGCGCTAAAGCACGAACTCTGGCCGACAGGAGACGACGATGAACCTCATCCTCTGGCGGCACGCCGAAGCCGAAGACGTCGCATCGAGCGATCTCGCGCGGCAACTCACCGTCCGTGGCCGCAAGCAGGCGCAAGGCATCGCGAAATGGCTGCGCGCGCGCCTCGACGACGACGCCGTCATTCTCGTCAGCCCCGCCGCGCGCACGGTACAAACCGTCGAGCCGTTGACGGACCAGTATCGCGTCGTGCGCGAACTCGCGCCAGGCGCACATTCAAGCGACGTGCTCGCCGCCGCCGGCTGGCCCGGGGGCATCGCGCCGACAGTCGTCATCGTCGGTCATCAACCGACGCTCGGCCAGGTTGCGGCGCTGCTGCTGTCCGGCAACGCATCGAGCTGGCCAGTGAAGAAAGCCGGTCTCTGGTGGCTCGAAAACCGCGAGCGCGCCGGCGACGGGCAGGTCGTCCTGCGCGCCGTGATGAGCCCGGATCTGCTCTGATCCCTACAATCTCCACGCGGCGTGCTTACGACACGTCATGGAATCGTCATCGCATTGCCATGCGAGCGTCACCCGGCGTTACTACATTGGCGGAAAAACGGACTCCTCCTTTTTTCACCAGGAACGCCCCATGCGAGAACTGCCGACGCCTACCCTGCCTTTCGCTTCGATCCTGTCCGAATCGCGCCGCCGTCTGCCGCGCGCCGAAGAAACCGTCACCGCGCAGCATCGCCTGCGTGTCACGTGGGCGAGGACCGACGAAGAACTCCGCGAGGCACAGCGTCTGCGCTACCGTGTATTCGCCGACGAAATGGGTGCGCGTCTCTCCGGCCCCGCCGGCCTCGACGTCGACCTGTTCGATTCATATTGCGATCATCTGCTGGTACGCGATCTCGATACGCTGAAAGTGGTTGGCACCTATCGCGTGCTGCCGCCGCATCAGGCCGCGCGCATCGGCCGCCTCTACGCGGAAAGCGAATTCGACGTATCGCGCCTCACGCATCTGCGCTCGAAGATGGTCGAAGTGGGCCGCTCGTGCGTGCATCCCGATTACCGCAGCGGCTCGGTCATCATGTCACTGTGGGGTGGACTCGCCGCGTACATGATGCAGAACGGCTACGAGACGATGCTCGGCTGCGCGAGCGTGTCGATGGCGGACGGCGGGCATTACGCATCGAACCTGTATGTTTCGCTGCGCGAGAACGCGCTCACCGCGCCGGAGTATCGCGCGTTCCCGCACACACCGCTGCCGGTCGACGAACTCCAGACGGGTGTCGACGTCGCACCGCCGCCGCTCGTCAAAGGCTATCTGCGTCTCGGCGCGAAAATCTGCGGCGCGCCGGCATGGGATCCTGACTTCAACACGGCCGACTTCCTCACGCTCTTCCGTCTGTCGGACATCAACGCGCGTTACGCCAAGCATTTTCTCGGCGACATGCTGTCGCGCTGAGCGCCAGTCCGGCGCACAGTGACAGCGGACCAAAAAACCGGCAGACTGATCGCACAGCCGGCCGGTTTTTTTACGTTGAAGCTACGCGTTTCCGCCGTGACGGAACGCGCATCGCGCGGTTCAATCGTCCGTATAAACGACGCGATACGGAATCCCAACCTTCTCCCACTCCGCGGCTTCCTGAATCAGGCTGTAGTCGGTCAGCGGATTGTTCGCGACCCACTCGCCCGGCAGACGCACCTCGTAGCCGCCGTTCGCCTGCGTGACGAAAATGCCGGGTAGCCCGACGTCGGCACGTCGGCGGCACAGCAGCGACGCGAGCCGCAGGCAGAACAGCAACGGCCATTCCACTTCGCGCGTCTGCGACAGCTTGCCGAGCTTGCCCGCGTGACCGAGCACGAGCGCCGCGAGCCGCGCCTGGTCGGTGCGCGAAAAACCCGGCATGTCCGCGTTGCTCGCGATATACGCGGAGTGCTTGTGATACGCACTGTGTGAAATCGACAGTCCGATTTCATGCAGCGCGGCAGCCCAGCCGAGAAACATGCGGTTCTCCGCGCGGCGCTCGGCATCGTCTTCGTGAAGCTGGTCGTAGAAACGCACGGCGAGTTCGCCAATACGCCCCGCCTGCGCCCGATCGACGCCGTAGCGCCGCATGAAGCCTTCGGCCGTGACCGTGCGCATGTCTTCGTGCTGCGAGCGCCCCAGCAGGTCGTAGAGCACGCCGAGACGCAACGCGCCGTCGGTCGTGTCGACGTAATCGATGCCAAGCTCGTCGAACACCGCGATCATGATCGACAGACCGCCCGCCAGCACCGGAATACGGTCGGCCTTCAGCGCGACGAGCTTCAGCCGGTTGACGTTTTCCGCCTTGATCAGCGCACGCTTGAGCTTTTCGAGGCCGCCGCGCGAAATGCCGTGCGTGACGCCTGGATCGTTGAAATTGTTTGCTTCGACAAGTTCGGCCAGCGCGCGCGCCGTACCCGACGAACCGATCGCCTGGTCCCAGCCGGTCTGTTTGTAGTCGCTCGAGATGATCTGGATTTCACGTCGCGCGGCGAGTTCGGCCTGACGCATCGTGTAATCGTCGACATTGCCTGCGGGAAAAAACGTGCGGCTATGGCTCACGCACCCGATGTACAGGCTCTCCATGCGGATCGGCGTGTAGTGCGAGCCGATGATGAATTCCGTCGAGCCGCCGCCGATGTCCACCACCAGCCGCTGTCCGGCGTTCGCTGGCACGGAGTGTGCTGCACCGGCATAGATGAGACGCGCCTCTTCACGCCCGGCGATGACTTCGATGGGGAACCCGAGCGCGGCTTCAGCCTCGACCAGAAATTCGTCCGCATTCTTGGCGATGCGCAGCGTGTTGGTGGCGACCGCGCGAACGTGGTCGGGATGAAAATCGCGCAGGCGTTCGCCGAAACGCTTCAGCGCGTCCCAGCCGCGCACCTGCGACGCGCGGTCGAGCATCTTGTCGCGGGACAGACCGGCGGCGAGCCGCACGGCTTCGCGTAGCGCATCGACCTGGTAGATCTGGCTACCTGCCCCGGTTTCTTCGACGCGGCCCACGATCAGACGGAAGCTGTTCGAGCCCATGTCCACGGCGGCGAGGAGTTGTGGCGTATTGACCATCGACTGGGCGGACTCCATGCGCGCGAGTGCGGCGTCCATACTGGCTGCCGCAGTGTTCAAAGACGCCATTTTAAGCGTACTGGTCCTCACGATGTCACCCCTCGCGGTTGTGGGTGCGCCATGGTCCCATATACACTGGGTCGAATTCACGACAGGCAGCCGATACGGCGTAAAATTCATGACATTCGTGAATGTCATAAGAACGTCATCATACTGTGAGAATTTCCGAGCGTCCTTTCGAGTTACTAACCGACAATCCATTCTCGCTGCCGATGTCCATCCGCTACCCTCTTCTGAATCGCGAACTGGGCATTCTAGGTTTCAACGAGCGAGTTCTGGCGCAAGCCGCGGACCCCGCCGTGCCGCTGCTGGAACGCCTGCGCTTTATCTGTATCACCAGCAGCAACCTCGATGAATTCTTCGAAGTCCGAATGGCGGGCCTGCATGAGCAGATGCGCGACAACCCGGGCGCGCTCTCGCCCGACGGCATGTCGCTGCAGCACGTGTATGACCTCGTGGTCGAGCGCGCGCAGAAACTCGTGCATCGCCAGTACACGATGCTGCATGACACCGTGCTTACCGCCCTCGAGGAAGAAGGCATCTATTTCCACGGCACCGAAGCGTGGAACGAGGCGCAGACCGAATGGGCGCGCAATTACTTCTTCGACGAGCTGCTGCCAGTGCTGACGCCGATCGGCCTCGATCCCGCGCATCCGTTTCCACGCGTGCTGAACAAGAGCCTGAATTTCGTCGTCGAACTGGAGGGCAAGGACGCGTTCGGCCGCCAGGCGATGATGGGCATCGTGCAGGCGCCACGCGCGCTGCCGCGGCTCGTGCGCATGCCGCAGGAACTATCGGGTTATCCGCACGGCTTCGTGCTGCTCAGTTCGCTCCTGCAACGCTTCGTGAACGAACTGTTCCCGAACCTCATCGTGCGCAGCTGCAACCAGTTCCGGATCACGCGTAACAGCGAGCTCTTCGTCGATGAAGACGAAATCACCAATCTGCGTGTCGCGCTGCAGGGCGAACTGCCCGCACGACATCTCGGTAACGCGGTGCGCCTCGAAGTGTCAGCGGAAACGCCTGCGCATATCGCGCGCCGCCTGCTCGACGAAAGCGAACTCTCCGAAAAAGACTGCTATTTCGTCGACGGCCCGGTCAATCTCGTGCGGCTGATGCAGTTGCCCGAGATGGTGGACCGGCCCGATCTGAAGTTCGTCCCGCACATTCCGGCCATTCCGAGGCAGGTTGCCAACAGCGCGAGCCTCTTCGATGTGATCGATCAGGGCGATGTGCTGCTGCATCATCCGTACGAGAGCTTCCAGCCGGTGCTCGAACTGCTGTTGCAGGCGGCGAAAGATCCGAACGTCGTCGCGATCAAGCAGACGATCTACCGCACCGGCACCGATTCGCCGCTGATGGACGCGCTCATGCAGGCCGCGCGCAACGGCAAGGAAGTGACGGTGGTCGTCGAACTGCTCGCGCGTTTCGATGAAGAGACGAACATCAACTGGGCGTCGCAGCTCGAAGCGGTAGGCGCGCACGTCGTGTATGGCGTGGTCGGCCACAAGTGTCACGCGAAGATGATGCTGATCGTGCGGCGCGTCTCGGTGAACGGCAAGTCGATGCTCAAGCGCTATGCCCACCTCGGCACGGGTAACTATCATCCGCGCACGGCACGGCTTTATACCGACTTCGGCCTGATGACCGCTGACCAGAGAATCTGCGAGGACGTGCATCACGTGTTTCAGCAACTGACGGGCATCGGCGGCGAACTGAAGCTGCACGAGCTGTGGCAATCGCCGTTCACGCTGCATCCGAAGCTCGTCGAGGCGATCCGCGTCGAAGCCGATCATGCGCGCGCGGGCCGCAAGGCACGCATCGTCGCGAAGATGAATGCGTTGCTGGAACCGACGGTCATCACGGAGCTGTACGAGGCGTCGCGGGCGGGCGTGAAAATCGATCTGATCGTACGCGGCGTGTGTTCATTGCAGCCGGGCGTGCCAGGGCTGTCGGAGAACATCACGGTGCGCTCGATTGTCGGACGCTTTCTCGAACATCACCGCATCTACTACTTCTATGCGAACGGCGAGGAGCAGGTCTATCTGTCGAGCGCGGACTGGATGGATCGCAACTTCTTCCGCCGCGTCGAAGTGGCGTTTCCGGTCAACAACCGGCGCCTGAAACGGCGTGTGATCGCAGAAGGCCTTTCGGCGTTTCTCGGCGACAACCAGACGGCGTGGCTGATGCAAAGCGACGGCCATTACCGTCGCCGCCGTCCGGGGAAATCGTCGCGAAATGCGCAGATGAGCCTGCTCACGCGCTTCTGTTCATAGGGTGATCGGGGCGGTGCCGCCCCGGTGCTGCCGGGCTCGCGCCTGCGGTTCAGACCGGCGCGGGTTGCCGCCGCGCCGTGCGCGACACCGGGAAGCGCACCGTGAAGGTACTGCCGCGCCCCACTTCGCTTTTCACTTCCAGTTGCGCGTCGTGCCGTTGCAGCACGTGCTTGACGATGGCAAGCCCGAGGCCGGTGCCACCCGTATCGCGCGAGCGGCTGCGATCGACGCGATAGAACCGCTCCGTCAGGCGCGGAATATCCGTCGCCGGAACACCAAGACCGCTATCGGTGACGGAAAACACCGCGCTGCCGCCGTTCGGCCGCCAGTCGACGTGAATCTTGCCGCCATCCGGCGTATAGCGGATCGCGTTCGTCACGAGGTTGCCGAGCGCGCTCAGGATTTCGGTTTCGACGCCCGTCACCGTCAGCCCTTCGTCGATATCGAACGTGATGACGTGCCGCTCGCCCGACAGGTTTTCTGCGTCGTCCTGCACATGACGGAGCACCGCGCGCATGTCGATCATCTGCTCGCCTGGCGGCTTGTTGTCGCCTTCGAGCGTGGCCAGCACCAGCAGGTCGCTCACGATATGCCGCATCCGCAACGCCTGCTGTTCCATCAGTTCCAGATAGCGTGAACGCTCTGCCTCGGAGAGCGGCAACTCGCGCATCGTCTCGAGAAAACCCGAAAGCACGGTAAGCGGCGTTTTCAGTTCGTGCGAAACGTTCGCGACGAAGTCGCGCCGCATCGCATCGGTGCGCTCGAGTTCGGTGATGTCCTGCGACAGCACGAGCTTGCGATTCTCGCCGTACGGAAACACCTGTACGGAAAGCACGTTCTGACGCTTTTCGCCCATGCCGCGCATGATCAGCATCGCGTCATAGAGATGCGAGTTCAGGTATTTGACGAAGTCCGGCTGACGCACGAGGTGTGTGATGTGCTGGCGCAGATCGCGCTTCGCGTCGAGACCGAAATGCACTTCGGAGATCGCGTTGCACCACTCGATCTGATCGTGATCGTCGAGCATCGCGACGCCGTTCGGCGACGCCTGGATCGCCTGGATAAAACGCGAATGCTGCTGCTCGACCTGGCGGACCTGCGCGTGCCAGCGCTTCGCGAGCTTGTGCAGCCGGTAGTAGATTTCGCCCCAGACGCCCGGAGCACTCGGCACCTCGCCATACACCGGCGCGTCGAGCAGACGCCACAGACGCTGCTTGTGAAACGTACTGAAGCACGTTTGCGCGGCGAGCACGACGATCGCGAGAATCAGCGCCGCGTCGACGTTCACGAGCATGCCAACGCCGACGCATGCGATCGCGAGCAGCACGAGCGACACGATGGAGCGCGCCCAGATGACGTTCATGTTCTACCGATCGAAGAGAGATTCAGGCGCACCGCGAAGGAGCCCTCGCAGCGCTGCACGTGATTGCCGGTGTTCCCGATGTTGCCCGGTATTGCCAGTCACACGCGACGGTCAGGCACTTTTCGCAAGCCGGTAACCGCTGCCGCGTACCGTTTCAATCATAGCATCGCACCCGGCCGGCTTCAGAGCCGCACGTAGACGCTTGATATGCACATCGACCGTCCGTTCCTCGACGAACACGTGATCGCCCCACACCTGATCGAGCAGTTGCGTGCGGCTATGCACACGCTCCGGATGCGTCATGAAAAAATGCAGCAGACGGAATTCGGTCGGACCGAGGTCGAGCTTGATCTCGCTGCCTTCGGCGTGTGCGGCCACGCGGTGTGTCGCCGGGTCGAGCTTCAGGCCGTTGATCGCGACGAGATCCTCGGTCAGCTGCGGCGCGCGGCGGCGCAGCACGGCCTTGATCCGCGCCATCAGTTCCTTCGGCGAAAACGGTTTGGTGACGTAGTCGTCGGCGCCGATTTCGAGGCCGAGCACCTTGTCCTGCTCATCGCCGCGCGCGGTCAGCATGATGATCGGAATGTGCTTCGTGCGCTCGTTGTTGCGCAGGTCGCGTGCGAAGGCGATGCCCGACTTGCCCGGCAACATCCAGTCGAGCAGGACGAGATCGGGCAGCACGTCGCTGATCAGGTTCGCCGCCTGCTCTGCGTTGTACGCGCGGATCGGACAATGTCCCGCGTGCTGAAGATTGACCGAAATCAGTTCGGAAATAGCGGGCTCGTCCTCAATGACGAGAATGCTGCTGGGCATCGGCACCTCTGTATCCTTGTGACGGGGTTAGCTAAGCGCTTCGCGTTCGAGCGCGTCGCGCGACTTGTGTCGCACGTCCGTGCCCTTCACGATGTAAATGATGAACTCGGCGATGTTCTTCGAGTGATCGCCGATCCGCTCGATCGCCTTCGCGATGAACAGAAAATCGAGGCCGACCGAAATCGAGCGCGGATCTTCCGTCATGTACGAAATCAGTTTGCGTACGAACGCGCGGAATTCGTCGTCGATCGCCTTGTCGTCGCGCACGATCTGCGCGGCGGCGACCGTGTCGAGACGCGCGAACGCATCGAGTGCGCGGCGCAGGATCGTCACGGCCATTTCGCCCGACAGCTTGATCTCGGCGATGTTGATCGTGCGCGATGCGCCGTCTTCCATCAGACGCTTCGTGCGCTTCGCGATCTTCTCGGCTTCGTCGCCGGCGCGTTCTAGATTCGTGATGGTCTTCGAAATCGCGATCAGCAGGCGCAGGTCACGCGCGGCCGGCTGACGGCGCGCGATGATGTTGCTGCATTCCTCGTCGATATCGACTTCCATCTTGTTCAGGCGCTCTTCGGCGGCAATCACCTGCTCGGCGATATCGAGGTCGAAGTTGTTCAGCGCTTCCATCGCCTTCACGATCTGCGATTCAACAAGGCCGCCCATTTCGAGCACCTTCGATGAAACGAGATTCAGATCGGCGTCGAACTGGCTGGAGAGGTGTTTGTCGGACATGTCTTGCTCCTGGTGCGCGCTGCATTGCGCTCTTGTGCTTCGCTTGTGTTCGCCGTGCGGTGACGTGCGCCGCGCAATCAGCCGAAGCGGCCGGTAATGTAATCTTCCGTTTCCTTGCGGACCGGCTTGATGAAGATCTTTTCGGTGTCGCCGAACTCGATCAGTTCGCCAAGGTACATATAGGCAGTGTAGTCCGAACAACGCGCGGCCTGCTGCATGTTGTGGGTGACGATCACCACCGTGTAATCGCTCTTCAGTTCCGCGATCAGTTCCTCGATACGGCCCGTCGAAATCGGGTCGAGCGCCGAGCACGGCTCGTCGAGCAGCAGCACTTCCGGACGGATCGCAATGCCGCGCGCGATACACAGGCGTTGCTGCTGGCCGCCGGACAGGCCGTAGCCGCTCTGGCCGAGTTTGTCCTTTACTTCGTTCCACAGCGCCGCTTTCGTCAGCGCCCATTCCACGCGATCGTCCATTTCCGAGCGCGACAGCGTCTCGAACATTTTCACGCCGAACGCGATGTTGTCGTAAATCGACATCGGAAACGGCGTCGGCTTCTGGAACACCATGCCGATGCGCGCGCGCAGCAACGAAATATCGCGTTTGGACGTGAGCAGATTTTCGCCGTCCATCAGGATTTCGCCTTCCGCCCGCTGCTCCGGATACAGCGCGAACATCTTGTTGAACGTGCGCAGCAGCGTGGACTTGCCGCAGCCGGACGGCCCGATGAACGCGGTCACCTTGCCTTCGGGGATGCGCAGGTTGATGTTCTTCAGCGCGTGATACTTGCCGTAGAAGAAGTTCAGGTCGTTGACCTCGATCTTCGGCGCGCCCGGCGCGAGCGCGTTGTCGCCCTCCACGGGACCGGAGCCGGCGGGCGCCGCGGAACGCGCGGCGGTGTTGAGGTGACTTTCTGCCATGTTCATCGGATGACTCCGCCGTAACTCATTACTTGTTCGAGAAGATCGTGCGCGCGAGGATGTTCAGACCAAGCACCCCGAGCGTGATCAGGAACACACCCGCCCATGCGAGCGATTGCCATTGCGCAAACGGACTCATCGCGAACTTGAAGATCGTGACGGGCAGGTTGGCAACCGGCTGGTTCATGTTCCATGTAAAGAACTGGTTCGACAGCGCCGTGAAGAGGAGCGGCGCCGTTTCGCCGGCAATCCGCGCGACGCCCAGCAGCACACCTGTCACGATGCCCGCGATCGACGCCTTCAGCGTGATCGACATCACCATCTTCCACTTCGGCGTGCCGAGTGCGAAGGCGGCTTCGCGCAACGCGTTCGGCACCAGCTTCAGCATGTTTTCGGTCGTGCGGATCACGATCGGAATCTGCAGCAGCGCAAGCGCAACCACCCCCGCCCAGCCGCTGAAATGCCCGAGTTTCGCGACCATCAGCGCGTACACGAAGAGGCCGACAACAATCGAAGGCGCCGACAGCAGGATGTCGTTGATGAAGCGCGTGATGCCCGCAAGCCAGCCCTTCTGACCGTATTCCGCGAGATAGACGCCAGCCAGAATGCCGATCGGCGTGCCGATGAAGGTGGCGAGCAGCACGAGCATCAGGCTGCCGACGATCGCATTCGCGAGACCGCCGCCGTCGGTGTTCGGCGGCGGCGTCGACTGCGTGAACAGCTCCACCGACAGACCGCCGACGCCCAGATGCAGCGTGGTGTACAGAATCCAGATCAGCCACAGGAGACCGAACGCCATCGCGCCGAGCGACAGCGTCAGCGCGACCGCATTGGTCGCGCGGCGACGCCGTTGCAGGCGCTTGCGCATCGCTTCGAGCGCAGCGCCATCGGTCGAACCGGGCATGATGTTCAGAGGCTGGCTCATTTCGCGCCCTCCGCTTTTTCGAGGCGAAGCAACATGAGCTTTGAGATCGCCAGCACGATGAACGTGATCACGAACAGGATCAGGCCGAGTTCCATCAGCGCCGACGTGTGCAGACCCGGGCTCGCTTCGGCGAACTCGTTGGCGAGCGCGGACGTGATGCTGTTGCCCGGCGAGAAGAGCGACACGTTGTCGAGCAGATTGGTGTTGCCGATCACGAACGTGACAGCCATCGTTTCACCCAGCGCGCGACCGAGGCCGAGCATCACGCCGCCGATCACACCGCTCTTCGTGAACGGCAGCACGATCTTCCACATCACTTCCCATGTGGTGCAGCCGATGCCGTACGCCGATTCCTTCAGCAGCACGGGCGTGACTTCGAACACGTCGCGCATCACCGACGCGATGTACGGAATGATCATGATCGCGAGAATCACGCCGGCACACAGGATGCCGATGCCGATCGGCGGGCCGCTGAAGAGCGCGCCAAGATATGGAATGCCGCCCAGCAGATGACCTAGCGGCTTTTCGAAGTACTCTGCGAAGATCGGCGAGAAAATCAGCAGACCCCACATGCCGTACACAATCGACGGAATCGCGGCGAGCAGTTCGATCGCGATGCCGAGCGGCCGGCGCAGCCACGCGGGCGAGAGCTCGGTCAGGAACAGCGCGATGCCAAAGCTCACCGGCACCGCGATAATCAGCGCGATGACCGATGTGGCGATCGTGCCGTAGATCGGAACGAGCGCGCCGAACTTCTCGCTGGGGGGATCCCATTCGGAGGTCCAGAGAAAGCTCAGGCCGAATTTCTGGATCGTGGGCATCGAGGCCACGATCAGCGACACGATAATGCCACCGAGCAGCAATAAGGTGACGATAGCGGCCGCACGCGTGAGACCGCCAAAAATGACGTCGCCGGCGCGACTGGGCGCTTTCTGCTGCGCCTCGCTGCCAGGCGGATTCGAACGGGGCGCACTGGCCTGAGGCGAGCCAGATGCTAGAGGAAGGTCGGACATGTCAGCCTTGAGAGCCTGTGATTCCTGAAGCTGCGCGGCACGATGCCGCCACAGCCGTACTGCAAAACCGCCTGGCCTCACACGAGGCCAGGCGGGAACATCGTCAGACGATACAGTTTAATCCGCGAGCGTCTTGCCCGAGGCGTCCTTGATTTTCGACTTCCACTGCGTGCGGATTTCAGCCGTCACCGAATCCGGCAGCGAGATGTAGTCCAGATTGTTTGCAGCCTGGGTACCGTTCTTGAACGCCCAGTCGAAGAACTTCAGCGTTTCCGTGCCTTGCGGCGCCTTGTCCTGCGTGGTGTGCAGAAGCACGAAGGTTGCGCCGACGATCGGCCATGCGTCCTTGCCCGGCTCGTTCGTCAGGATCTGGTAGAACGACTTCGACCAGTCTGCACCCGCTGCCGCGGCCTTGAACGTTTCCGTCTTCGGCTCGACCACGGTGCCCGTCGAATTCTTCATGGCGACGTAAGTCATGTGGTTCTGCTTCGCGTACGCCCATTCCACGTAGCCGATTGCGCCCGGCAGACGTTGCACGAAGGCCGCGACGCCGTCGTTGCCCTTGCCGCCCGTACCCGTCGGCCAGTTGACCGTTGCGCCTTCACCGATCTTCGACTTCCAGTCTGCGTTGACCTTCGACAGATAGTTCGTCCAGATGAAGGTCGTGCCCGAACCGTCGGCGCGGCGAACCACGGCAATGTCGGTATCCGGCAGCTTGACCTTCGGGTTCAAGGCGACGATTGCCGGATCGTTCCACTTCTTGATCTTGCCCAGATAGATGTCGCCGAGCACTTCGCCCGACAGCGTCAGTTCACCCGCCTTGATGCCCGGCACGTTGATAGCCGGGACCACGCCGCCGACCACCGTCGGGAACTGGAACAGGCCGTCTTTCGCGAGTTCGTCGTCCTTCAGCGGGGCGTCCGAGCCGGCGAAATCGACCGTCTTCGCAACGATCTGCTTGATGCCGCCCGACGAACCGATACCTTGATAGTTGACCTTGCCGCCGCCCGTCTTCGCGTAGGCGTCCGCCCACTTCGTGTAGATCGGTGCTGCAAACGTGCTGCCCGCGCCAGTGATGTCGGTGGCGTGCGCTGTGATCGCGAAAAGTGCGCCAGCCATGCCAGCAAACGCGGTGTGCATCAATTTCATGAGACCTCCAGAGTGTGAGCGGATTACACAACACCGCGAAGGATAGGGTCTATTTATGACAGTAACGTGACGTTACGTGAAACGTGCGTGACGGTACGGTTACCCGGATGAAAGGCACGCTGGGAGGGGCTGAGGCGGGAATCCGGACCATGTTTGCAGCGGCGGATATGGCGCGCGATATGGTGCGGCGGGATTTGGGGCGGGATTGGGTCGCGGAATAATAGCTCCGGCAAGGTGCGCCCCTTGCCGGAACGGGTCTGACGAAACGACTTTACGTTGTCGCCTGCTTCACGACGTTCGCGATAGCCTCGGCATGCTGCACCGCATCACGCTCGTGGCGCGCTTCGACCATCACGCGCAGCACCGGCTCCGTGCCGGAGGCGCGGATCAGCACGCGACCGCTGCCGTCCAGCGCGCCTTCGGCTGCCCGGATGGCTTGCTGGATCGCTTCATTGCCCTTCCAGTCGGCGTCGGGCTTCATCCGGACGTTGATCAGCTTCTGCGGGAACAGCGTCACGCCGTCGAGCAGTTCAGCGAGGGTCTTGCCGCTGCGTTGCATCGCGGCCAGCACGAGCAGCGCCGAGACGATGCCGTCGCCGGTCGAATGGCGGTCCAGCGAAAGGATATGTCCCGATCCTTCCGCGCCGAGCTGCCAGCCGTGTTCGCGCAACTGCTCCAGCACGTAGCGGTCGCCGACCGCCGCGCGCACGAACTTGACGCCCGTTCGCTTCAGCGCGACCTCGATCGCCAGATTGGTCATCAGCGTGCCGACCGCGCCTTCGACCTTGCCGTCGGTCGCGATCCGGTCCTGAACCAGCACGTACAACAGTTCGTCGCCGTTGTAAAGGCGCCCCGTCGAATCGACGATCTGCAGGCGGTCCGCGTCGCCGTCGAGCGCGATCCCGAGATCCGCGCGATTGGCCCGCACGGCGCGCACGAGCGCGTCCGGCGCGGTGGCGCCGACGCCGTCGTTGATGTTGAAGCCGTTCGGCGCGACGCCGATCGGAATCACGTCGGCGCCGAGCTCGTGGAAAACGTGCGGCGCGACGTCATAGGCCGCGCCGTGTGCGCAGTCGATGACGAGCTTCATGCCGCGCAGGTCGTACGCGGCCGGGAACGTGCTCTTGCAGAACTCGATGTAGCGGCCGGCCGCGTCATCCAGCCGGCGCGCCTTGCCGAGCTGCTCGGAAGCCGCGCAGTCGAGCGGCTGGTTCAACTGCTCTTCGATCTGCGATTCGACTTCGTCCGGCAACTTGTTGCCGTCGGCGGAGAAAAACTTGATGCCGTTGTCGTAGTACGGATTGTGCGACGCGCTGATCACCACGCCCGCCGCCAGACGCAGCGCCCGCGTCAGATACGCGATGCCGGGCGTCGGCATCGGGCCGGCCAGCATCACGTCGACACCCGCCGCCGAAAAACCCGCCTCCAGCGCCGCCTCGAGCATGTAGCCCGAAACGCGCGTGTCCTTGCCGATCAGCACGGTGGGCCGCGCGCCTGTTTTCGCCCAGCGGTCCGCGCCGGCCAGCACCTTGCCGGCCGCGTAGCCGAGGCGCAATACAAAGTCCGGCGTGATCGGCGCGTCGCCGACCTTGCCTCGAATACCGTCAGTCCCAAAATAGCGACGTGCCATTGCCAGATGCCCTCTCTTCGTACCGATATGTTGCGTTATGAGTTGCGTTGTTAGTTGCGATCTGCGGCATCGCGCAGCGCCGACCATACTTTCAGCGCGTCGACGGTCTCGGCGACATCGTGCACCCGGATGATCGCCGCGCCACGCTCCGCCGCGCAGACGGCTGCCGCGACGCTCGCCGCGCCACGCTCGGGCGCGGAGCGCCCGGTAACGGCGCCGAGCATCGACTTGCGCGACATGCCGGCGAGTATCGGAAACGGCGCTTCGCTGCGTGGCGCCGTATCGCGCAAGGCCGCCAGCAGCGCGTAATTGTGTTCGACGACCGCTTTCCCGAAACCGAAACCTGGATCGACGCTGATCCGCGCCTTCGCGACGCCCGCCGCCGTCAGGGCGCCGACCCGTTCTTCGAGAAACTCACGTACCTCGCGAACGACATCGTCATACACCGGCTCGCCGGTCTGCATCGTCTGTGGCTCACCGAGCATGTGCATCACGCACAGACCGCACTGGCTGTCGCGCACGACATCGATCGCGCCAGGCATACGGAAACCCCAGATGTCGTTGATCAGGTCCGCGCCGGCAGCCAATGCGTGTCGCATGACCTCCGGCTTGTATGTATCGATCGACAGCGGCACATTCGCGCCGCGCAACTGCTCGATCAGCGGAATCACACGTTCGAGCTCTTCATCGAGCGGCACGGGCGGCGCGCCCGGACGCGTCGATTCACCGCCGATGTCGATGATGTCGGCGCCGTCGAGCAGCATCCGCTCGGCCTGGCGCAGCGCATCGGCCTGGGCGACGAAGAGCCCGCCGTCGGAAAACGAATCAGGCGTGACGTTCAGAATGCCCATGACCAGCGGACGTTCGAAGGACAACGTGAACCGGCCGCATTGCATCGGCTCGGGTACAGCATGCATCAGAAGATCGGCGTTCGACACTGCGGGAAACAGTTCAGGAAGGGAAAGAAAATGCAAAACGGGCCGGTGTGGAATCACACCGGCCCGTAACGTGTTGCGGCTCCGGTCACGCCGGCGCGGTGGCGCCAGGCTTGACTTCGGTGCCCGTGCTGCCACCGGACGCGTCGCTTGCCGGTGGCGGCGAGCTCTTCGGCGAGCGCGGCGGACGGCCGGCCATGATGTCGTTGATCTGATCGGCGTCGATCGTTTCCCACTCCATCAATGCGGCGGTCATCGCTTCGACCTTGTCGCGGTTTTCATCGAGCAGGCGCTTCGCGAGGTTGTACTGCTCGTCCAGCACGCGGCGGATTTCAGCGTCGACCTTCTGCTGCGTCGCTTCCGAAATGGTGCGCGTGAAGCCACGACCAAACGGCGACGCATCGTTTTCGTCATCGACGTAGACCATCGGCCCGAGCGCATCCGTCATCCCGAAACGCGCGACCATGGCACGCGCGGTGGCGGTTGCCTTGTTGAAGTCGTCCGATGCGCCGGTGCTGATCAGGTTCAGGAACAACTCTTCGGCAACACGGCCGCCGAACAGAATGGCCAGACGGTCGAGCAGATAATCCTTCGAGTACGTTTCGTTGTCGTGCTCGGGCAATTGCCACGTGACGCCCAAGGCACGGCCACGCGGGATGATCGTGACCTTGTGCACCGGATCGGCCTTCGGCAGCAGCTTGGCGATCACCGCGTGACCCGACTCGTGATACGCCGTGGCGCGCTTCGCGTCTTCGCGAATCACCGCGGACTTGCGCTCCGGACCCATGAAGATCTTGTCCTTCGCGTCTTCGAAGTCGTTCATTTCGACGATGCGCTTGCCGCGACGCGCGGCAAAGAGCGCCGCTTCGTTCACGAGGTTCGCCAGATCGGCGCCCGAGAAGCCCGGCGTGCCGCGCGCGATGACCGCCGCGTCGACGTCGTTCGAAATCGGCACCTTGCGCAGGTGAACCTTCATGATGTGTTCGCGACCGCGAATGTCCGGCAGACCGACATATACCTGACGGTCGAAACGGCCCGGACGCAACAGCGCCTTGTCGAGCACGTCCGAACGGTTCGTCGCAGCGATCACGATCACGCCGGAGTTCGCTTCGAAGCCGTCCATCTCGACCAGCATCTGGTTCAGCGTCTGTTCACGTTCGTCGTTACCGCCGCCCATGCCGGCGCCGCGATGGCGACCGACCGCATCGATTTCGTCGATGAACACGATGCACGGTGCGTGCTTCTTCGCCTGTTCGAACATGTCGCGCACGCGAGCCGCGCCCACGCCGACGAACATTTCGACGAAGTCCGAACCCGAAATGCTGAAGAACGGCACTTTCGCTTCGCCGGCGATGGCGCGCGCGAGCAGCGTCTTACCCGTGCCCGGAGGGCCGACGAGCAGCACGCCACGTGGAATGCGACCGCCCAGCTTCTGGAATTTCTGCGGATCGCGCAGGAAATCGACGAGTTCGGAGACTTCTTCCTTGGCTTCGTCGCAACCGGCGACATCGGTGAAATTGATGGCGTTGTTGTTCTCGTCGATCAGACGTGCACGGGATTTGCCGAACGAGAAAGCACCGCCTTTCCCGCCGCCCTGCATCTGTCGCATCATGTAGAACCAGAACCCGATGATGAGAATCGTGGGCCCGAGGTAATACAGCGCCGAGACAAGTGCGTTCGGTTCTTCATCAGCCTTGCCGCTAACCTGGACGCCGTACTTCATCAGATCGCCGACCATCCAGATGTCGCCTGGCGACACGATCTGGTACTTCTGGCCGTCTGCTGGAGTGACCGTGAGGTTCCGCCCCTGGACAATAACGTTCTTGACCTTGCCGTTCTTCGCGTCGTCCATGAACTGCGAATAGGAAACGCCTTCCTGGACACGGGGCTTGTCGAACTGCTTGAACACCGTAAACAGCACCAGTGCGATAACCAGCCACACTGCTGCCTTCGAAAACATATTGTTGTTCAAAGCACCACTCCTTCACTCATAGACGGGCGCCTACATTTGCCTTGCGGCACCACTTAAGGCATTCTAATCCAGTCCGCAGACCCCTGCCATAACCATTCACTACCGCGAAAATAGCGCCTCGCGCTACTCCGGCGGCGGCTTCCGGCCATCGGAACATGCCGCGCTTTCGCGCTTCACCTTCATTCCGGCGATCAGTTCGGTCGCTTCAGATGCTTGCCCAAAATAAACGTTTCGGACGATTTATCGCGGGATGCCTTCGGTTTGCGGGCAGCCACGGTTTTAAACTGCTGCTTGAACTTTTCAACAATCTGGCTATAACCGCTGCCGTGAAAGCACTTGACTAAAAGGGCTCCATCCGGCTTCAGATGGTTCTGGGAGAATTCCAGCGCGAGGTCGCACACATGCTCGATCCGCGCGGCGTCCGCCAGCGCCACACCTGACAGGTTGGGCGCCATATCCGAAATTACAAGGTCGACCTGGCGCGCGCCCACCATTTCCTCGAGTTGCGCGAGTACGCTGTCCTCGCGAAAGTCGCCCTGAATGAAGTGGACATCGGCCACAGGCTCCATCGGCAGCAGATCGAGCGCGATGATCGTGCCGTCGATGCCGCCCTGGCGCTCGTCGTCGCGCTTCGAGCCCTTCGCGAGCTTGTTGCGCGCGTACTGGCTCCAGCTGCCCGGCGCCGAGCCGAGATCGACGATGACCTGGCCCGGGCGGATCAGCTTGTCCTGCTCGTCGATTTCCTTGAGCTTGTAGGCTGCGCGGGCACGATAACCCTCCCGCTGCGCCATTTTCACGTACGGGTCGTTGATATGATCGTGCAGCCACGCCGTGTTGAACTTGTTTTTTGCCATTAACCGATGATCTCTTGCTGCGTGATGTCGCGCTTTTAGCGGATAATACGCGTTTAATTCGCGTGGCCGCCGCTCGTTGAGCAGTGTTCCGCGCTTCCATGTTGTCCTGACGACGGATAGTCCTGCGCGAAAGCCGAAGTAATCGGGGCTGCTGCGGGCGCCGTCATTTTAGTCGAGTCTCCCACTTCACATGCCCGCCCTCAAAGTCTCCTCCGACCAACGCGCCGAACTGCGCTCCCAGGCTCACGCGCTCAAACCGGTCGTGCTCGTCGGCGCCGAAGGGCTGACCGATGCCGTCCTGACCGAGATCAAGGTTCACCTGAAGGCGCACCAGCTGATCAAGATCCGGGTATTCGGCGACGAACGCGAAGAACGGCTCGCGGTCTACGAACAGATCTGCGACCGGCTGAACGCCGCGCCAATCCAGCACATCGGCAAGCTGCTGGTGATCTGGAAGCCGGAATCGGCCCAACCTGCCGTGAAGGCGAAACGTGGTGCGCTGCCGAGTGCCCGTGAAGCCGCCGCCGAAGAAGCCAAACCGGGCAAGGGCCGCGCGCCGCGCGTCGTGAAGGTCGTGAAACCTTCCGAAATCCCGATGCGCAAGCCGAAAACGAAGGCAGTTCTGGTGCGCGGGAACGAACGCGTCACGCAGGGCGGCAATATCAAGCGCGCCAAGAAGCGCCAGACCAGCGCAAAGCGTCAACACCAGACGTCGAAGTAGTCAGGCGGATTCGCGCGCGGCACGCCGCGCGCGAATGCCGGAATGAACGGCAGCCGGAACGGGTGTGAATTTCAACCCGACTCTCAGCCCGTAACCTTGCCCGCATCTGCATCACGGCGCACAGCCGGCGCTGCCGGCGCGCACACGCCGACCGGCAGCATCCACACAAGCGCAAGACCAAGCACGCTCTCGATCAGATAAAACAGGGTCGACACGCCGTGCAACATGCCAAAACGCGCGGCATAGGCGGAATGCCCGACATCCGTGCCGGCGTTCAACGCAGCCATACGCCATGCGTCCATGAACGGCTGCAGCGCGAAATAACCCACCAGCACGCAAAGCAGCATCGCGGCCGTCAACCAGCGAAGCCGCCGATACGCGTTGTCGCCGCGGCGCACGAGCACATTGCCAAGCACCAGCAGCAACACACCGCACACCGCACCCAACATCGCCTCGATGCGAAACAGCTGCGCCGCGACCGATCCCGCCGACATCCGCGAAAGCGATGTAAACAACACAGGCGCGACGGCGTAACCGATCGTGAACAGACTGCCGACCCACACAACGGTCAGCAGCCGGAACACACGATGAGGCGTCAGGGACACAGTGCGCCTTTCGTCAAACGTAGCGGATCACGACGATTTCGTACTCGCGCACACCGCTCGGGGCCTGCACCGATGCGACATCGCCCTCCGACTTGCCGATCAGGGCGCGCGCGATCGGCGAACTGATCGAGATGAGGTCGTGGTCGATATCGGCTTCGTCGTCACCGACGATCTGGTAAGTGACCGTAGCGCCTGAATCCAGGTCCTCGAGTTCGACGGTCGCGCCAAATACCACGCGGCCATCCGCTTCGACGGCTGCCGGATCGATCACCTGTGCACCGGCGAGTTTCGACTCGATCTCCGCGATGCGGCCTTCGATAAAGCCCTGCTTTTCTTTTGCAGCGTCGTACTCGGCGTTTTCCGACAGATCGCCCTGGGCACGCGCTTCCGCAATCGAATTAATGACCGCCGGACGTTCAACCGATTTCAGGCGCTGCAGTTCGTCGCGCAACATTTCTGCGCCGCGCTTCGTCAATGGAATAGTGCTCATAAACAACTCATGTAACAAAAAACAGCCGTAAAAAAATCGCCGCGGTTAAGTGCATCCCGGAGGAACCTGGCCGGAACTGGGGCCAGTGCCTTGTGGGACGCCGCTTAACCGCGGCACGTACGTCTTTGACTCGGAATCGAAGCCTTAGTTTAGGCGAGCATGGAGTCCTTGTAAATCATAGACTTCCAGGTCCCGGAGATAACGCAGACCTTCCACGGCGGCACGGGCACCCGACATCGTCGTGTAGTACGTGACCTTGTTGGCCTGCGCGCTCATCCGGATCGAGCGTGAATCGGCGATTGCGGCGCGGGTTTCGTCGACCGTCGTGAAGACGAGCGCGATCTCGCCGTTCTTGATCATGTCGACAATGTGCGGACGGCCGTCCTTCACCTTGTTGACGACCTTGACCGGCACACCCGCCGCCTCGATTGCAGCCGCGGTGCCCCTGGTCGCGACGATCGGATAGCCGAGTTCGTGCAGCATGCGCGCGACTTCGACGGCCTTCGGCTTGTCGGCGTCCATTACGGTCAGCAGCACCGTGCCGCTTTCCGGCAGACGCGAACCCGCCGCCAGCTGCGACTTGAAGAGCGCCTCGCCGAACGTCTGGCCCACACCCATCACTTCGCCGGTCGAACGCATTTCGGGTCCGAGGACCGGATCGACGGTCGGGAATTTCACGAACGGGAACACCGCTTCCTTCACGCTGAAGTATGGCGGATTGACTTCCTTCGTGACGCCCTGCTCCGCCAGCGTCTGGCCGACCATCGCGCGCGCGGCGATTTTCGCGAGCGGCAGGCTCGTCGCCTTCGAGACATACGGCACCGTGCGCGACGCACGCGGATTCACTTCGAGCACGTAGATCACGTCCTCTTTCGAACCGTCCGCTCGCGGCACCTGCTGGATCGCGAACTGCACGTTCATCAGGCCGATCACGTTCAGCGCCCTTGCCATCGCGCCGGTCTGGCGCTTCAGTTCGGCGATCGTTTCCTTCGACAGCGAATACGGCGGCAGCGAGCAGGCCGAATCGCCCGAGTGGACGCCTGCCTGCTCGATGTGCTCCATCACGCCGCCGATGAACACGGCTTCGCCATCGGAGATGCAATCCACATCGCATTCGATCGCGTCGTTCAGGAAGCGGTCGAGCAGTACCGGCGAATCGTGCGACACCTTCACGGCCTCGCGCATATAGCGCTCGAGGTCACGCGGCTCGTGGACGATTTCCATCGCGCGGCCGCCCAGCACATACGACGGGCGCACGACGAGCGGATAGCCGATTTCGTCCGCGAGCTTGAGCGCTTCGTCTTCGGCGCGCGCGGTGCGGTTCGGCGGCTGACGCAGGTTCAGGTCCTGCAGCAGCTTCTGGAAGCGCTCGCGGTCTTCGGCTGCGTCGATCATGTCCGGCGACGTGCCGACGATCGGCACGCCGTTCGCTTCGAGGTCGAGCGCGAGCTTCAGCGGCGTCTGGCCGCCGTATTGCACGATCACGCCGACCGGCTTTTCCTTGTCGACGATCTCGAGCACGTCTTCGAGCGTCAGCGATTCGAAGTAGAGACGATCGGACGTGTCGTAGTCGGTCGAAACGGTTTCGGGGTTGCAGTTGACCATGATCGTTTCGTAGCCGTCTTCGCGCATCGCGAGCGCGGCGTGCACGCAGCAGTAGTCGAACTCGATGCCCTGGCCGATCCGGTTCGGACCGCCGCCCAGCACCATGATCTTTTTATTGTTCGTCGGATTGGCTTCGCACTCTTCCTCGTACGTCGAGTACATGTACGCGGTTTTCGTCGCGAACTCGGCCGCGCACGTGTCGACACGCTTGTACACCGGACGCACGTTCAGTTCGATGCGACGCTTGCGCACTTCCGTTTGCGTCGCGCCCAGCAGCTTCGCGAGGCGGCGATCCGAGAAGCCGCTCTGCTTCAGATACTTCAGTTCTTCCTTCGAAAGGCTCGCGAGCGTGCGACCCGCCAGCGCATTTTCCTTCAGGATGATCTGTTCGATCTGCGCGAGGAACCACGGGTCGATCGACGTTTCTTCGAAAATTTCCTGCTGCGTCATGCCGACGCGGAACGCGTCGCCGACGTACCAGATGCGGTCCGGACCGGCTTCGCCGATCTCGCGGATGATTTCGTCGCGGCTCGTGGTTTTTTCGTCGAGACCGTCGACGCCCACTTCGAGACCGCGCAGCGCCTTCTGGAACGATTCCTGGAACGTGCGGCCGATCGCCATCACTTCGCCGACCGACTTCATCTGCGTCGTCAGACGCGGATCGGCTTCGCGGAATTTCTCGAACGCGAAACGCGGGATCTTCGTGACGACGTAGTCGATCGTCGGTTCGAACGACGCCGGCGTCTGGCCGCCGGTGATTTCGTTCTTCAGTTCATCGAGCGTGTAGCCGCATGCGAGCTTCGCCGCGACCTTCGCGATCGGGAAGCCCGTGGCCTTCGAAGCCAGCGCCGACGAGCGCGACACACGCGGATTCATTTCGATCACGATCATCCGGCCATCTTTCGGATTGATCGAGAACTGCACGTTCGAGCCGCCCGTGTCGACGCCGATCTCGCGCAGCACCGCGAGCGATGCGTTACGCAGGATCTGGTATTCCTTGTCGGTGAGCGTCTGCGCCGGCGCGACTGTGATCGAGTCGCCGGTGTGGATGCCCATCGGGTCCAGATTTTCGATCGAGCACACGATGATGCAGTTGTCCTTCGTGTCGCGGACCACTTCCATCTCGTACTCTTTCCAGCCGAGCAGCGATTCTTCGATCAGCAGTTCGCGCGTGGGCGACAGATCGAGACCGCGCTTGCAGATCTCTTCGAATTCGTCACGGTTGTATGCAATGCCGCCGCCCGAGCCGCCCAGCGTGAACGACGGACGGATCACGACCGGATAGCCGCCGCTACCCGTTTCCGACGCGATCAGCGCCTGCACGGTGAGCGCTTCTTCCATCGAATGCGCGACGCCTGACTTGGCCGAACCGAGGCCGATCTTCGTCATCGCGTCCTTGAACTTCTGACGGTCTTCGGCCTTGTCGATCGCTTCCGGCGATGCGCCGATCAGCTCGACGTTGTACTTCGCCAGCACGCCATGGTGATGCAGATCGAGCGCGCAGTTGAGCGCGGTCTGGCCGCCCATCGTCGGCAGGATCGCGTCCGGGCGCTCCTTCTCGATGATGCGCTCCACCACTTCCCATGTGATCGGCTCGATGTAGGTGACGTCGGCCGTGTTCGGGTCGGTCATGATCGTCGCGGGATTGCTGTTGACGAGAATGACCTTGTAGCCTTCCTCACGCAGCGCCTTGCACGCCTGCGCGCCCGAGTAATCGAACTCGCACGCCTGGCCGATGATGATCGGACCCGCGCCGATGATGAGGATGCTCTTGATGTCTGTCCGCTTGGGCATAACGCTCTCGCTAATGTATTCCTGTGTTCTTGCCGTGGCGCGCTGCGTGCTGGCATCTGCCTTGGGTTACCTCGCGCCAGCCTTTCTGCCTGGCGCTGTCCGCCCGCCGCGTTTCGCCTCGCGCGCGCTCTTTACTCTTTCGCCTTCCGCGTGCTTCGCTTACGCGACTGCGGCCGCTGCCGTGCTGTCTGCTTTACGCCTGTCCATCAACGCGGTGAAGCGGTCGAACAGATAGGCGATATCGTGCGGGCCGGGGGATGCTTCCGGGTGACCCTGGAAGCAGAACGCGGGCTTGTCGGTGAGGGCGAAACCTTGCAGCGTGCCGTCGAAGAGCGACACGTGCGTGACCTTTGCGTTGGCCGGCAGCGTGGCCGCATCGACCGCGAAACCGTGATTCTGCGACGTGATGATCACGCGGCCGTCGTCGAGATCCTTCACCGGATGATTCGCGCCATGATGGCCGGTCTTCATCTTGATCGTCCTGGCGCCGAGGGCGAGACCCATGATCTGGTGACCCAGGCAGATACCGAACGTGGGAATGCCGCGCTCGATGAACTCCTGCGTGGCGCGAATCGCGTAGTCGCACGGTTCCGGGTCACCCGGGCCGTTCGACAGGAATATGCCGTCCGGATTGAGCGCCAGCGCCTGCTCCGCGCTCGCCTGCGCCGGCAGCACGGTGACATGGCAGCCGCGTTCGGCCAGCATGCGCAGAATGTTGTACTTCACGCCGTAATCGAACGCGACGACGCGGTACTTCGGCGCATCCTGCGTGCCGTAGCCCGTGCCGAGGCGCCATTCGCGCTGCGTCCATTCGAACGGCTCTTTCGTCGACACGACCTTCGCGAGGTCCATGCCAGCGAGGCCCGGGAACGAGCGCGCGAGTTCGATGGCCTTAGCTTCATCATCGGAACCCGCGAGGATCGCGCCGTTCTGCGCGCCCTTGTCGCGCAGCACGCGCGTCAGCTTGCGGGTATCGATACCCGCGATGGCGACCACGCCTTCGTCCTGCAGATATTGTGGGAGCGTGCGCTCCATGCGGAAATTCGACGCGAGAACCGGCAGATCGCGGATGATCAGGCCGGCGGCATGGACTTTCGCGGCTTCGACGTCTTCGGCGTTGACGCCGACGTTGCCGATGTGCGGATACGTCAGGGTGACGATCTGGCGGGCGTAGCTCGGGTCAGTCAGGATTTCCTGATAGCCCGTGATAGCCGTATTGAAGACAACTTCGCCTGTCGTATGACCGGCGGCGCCGATCGAGTAGCCACGAAAGACCGTGCCGTCGGCGAGTGCGAGCAAAGCAGGAGAAAAAGACGGCAACACGGGAGACTCCTTGGGGAACACCCTGTTGCCGACCTGTCTATCCGACCGTGCGGGCCGCGGCGAGGCGCATCGACAGGATGCGCGCGCAGGCCCGCTCGCGTATCGCGGCTGACGTCACGTCGCGTCGGGCGCGATGGGTCCATTGTGTGGACGGATCGGCTGGAGGCGGGACGCTCGCGGCGCGCGGCGGATGAACGGTATGGGAGAGGTAGGCGCTAGGGTGCGGGTTGATAAGCTCAAACCTTGCAATTATAGCGCGAAAGTACCCCTTCCTTCAAATCCAGGATAGCCTGGAACCCCAGCTCGCGCGCCGCAGGTCGCGGTGCGAGTCTTATGGGACAAGGCTTTGCGGCCTTTCACCGGGCGTTCGCGCGAAGCAGATCGCGACGTCCGGCGCGGCCCGGGCTACGACTGGTGTTCAGCGTGCAGATGGGCGGGTTTCGCCAGCACGCGCCCGGGTAACACGTACCAGATCGCGCTCGCGATCTCCAGCGCGACGAGGATGCCCCACGCGGTGAGATGCGCTGCCGGCGGATAGCGACCGTCCGTTGCCGGCCAGCGCGACAGCACCGCGCCGACACCAATCTGGAAGCCGAAAATCAGCAGAAAAAGGATCAGCGTGAGCGTGGTGTTGCAACGGCCTGCCATGTGCGGCGGAAAATGCCGCGCGAGCACGGCGTAGCTGAGGATGCCCGTCCCGCCGAACACGCCGTATGCGCCCCACAGGAGGCCGGCCGGCAACGGCACGCGCATCATGATCAGGATCTGCGTGACGACAAAGAGCGCCATGCCCACGCCGCAAAACGCGTAAAGCGATACGCCGCGCTTTTCCAGCGAACGCGCCGCCGCGCCGAAGCCCACGCTGCCCACCATCATCGCGACGCCGAGCAGCGACACCAGCGCCGCCGCCGGCCCCGGCTGCAGACCGGCGACATCGCGCAGCCATGCACCCACCCATAGCGACTGCATCGCGTAAAAGACGCCTTGCGTCATCACCGAAAACGATGCGATTTTCCAGAACGCGGCGCTCTTCAGGATGTGCCACGTACCTTTGAACTGACTGACGAGACCGGCCTGATGGTGTGTATCGCGCGCGTCGGGCGCCATCGTCCACAGCGCGGCCGAAACGGCAACCGTCAGCAGTCCGAGCGCGACACACACAAGGCGCCAGCCCGCGAAACCCAGCACCCACGTGAGCGGCGAACCGACGGCGACGCCGCCCAGCCCGCCGACCGCCATCACCAGCCCGTTGACGAGCGGTAAACGCGTCACCACGAAATACTGCGCGAGCGCCTTGAACGCCGCGCCGAGGCACGCCGAAACCCCGACGCCGATCAGCAGCCGCCCCAGCATCATCATGCCCACGCTGTGCGCCGCGCCGAAGACCCAGACGCCCGCCGCCGCGAACAGCAGCAGGCCGGCAGTCACGCGTCGCGGGCCGAAATGATCGAGGAGCACGCCGGCGGGAATCTGCGCGCCCGCGAAGCCGAGAAAATAGAGGCTCGTCAGCAATCCGAGATCGGTGGCGGAGAGCCCAAGTTCGTGCGTGATCAGCGGCGCAAAACCCAGATTGACCCCGCGAAACACGTAGGAAATGAAGTAGCCGAGCGAGAACAGCAGGAACACGCGAAACTGGGTCGAAGACATGGCGCGCAGGACAGGAACCAGACAGTGAGAGCGGGGAACCAGAACGATACGGTAAACCGGCAACGCGCGCTGAAAAGTCAGCGGAAATGAAAACGCCGTCGCGACAGGCGACGGCGTTTTAAAAGCGAGAGATGATCGGAGCGCAATTCATGCGCTGCCCCCGCAACGCATGTGGTCACCTCTGCAGGTGCCGCTATTATCTACTTGACCTTCTGCGCGTTGGCTGTGGTCTTCGGGCGGCTACCCGCAGCCTTCGACGCCTTGCTGGGTGTACCCGATGAAACCGCTACCTTCGACGTTTTATGCTTGCTGGCTCCTGTCGATGCGCTGGCCTTGCTCACCGGTACCGAAGCCTTGACGACCTTGCCCTGGCTACGACCCTTCTTCTTATCGTAGCGCGAATCGGGCTTCGTGTCTGCGACCCGGGTACCGATCTTCTCGACACTGCCGCCCTCGCCCGGCGATGCACTGGCGCGCAGCACAGGGCCCGGCTCAGCCGGCAAGGCCTTGCCGACTGGCACGTGCAGCACGATCACCTGGCCCCGCGAAACCTGATTGCGGTGCGTACGATTCCATGCCCTCAGTTGTCCCACAGAAACGCCGTAGCGATCGGCGAGCGATGCCATCGACTGCGTGCGACGCACGCGGATCAGCATCTTGCGCGTATCGGGAACGTCAGGTTCCATCGCGAGCACAGCGCTTTCGGCGACGTCGGCGCTGATGTCCTCGTCGTCGTCGTCGCCGCGCGGCACGACGATCGTCGAGCCCGGCTTCAGCCGCATGC
This sequence comes from Paraburkholderia gardini, assembly GCF_907164545.1. Lineage (NCBI taxonomy): Bacteria > Pseudomonadati > Pseudomonadota > Betaproteobacteria > Burkholderiales > Burkholderiaceae > Paraburkholderia > Paraburkholderia gardini. The sequence continues at coordinate 55,166 of NZ_CAJQZB010000007.1, forward strand.
CCGCCGGGATCTTGTTGACTTCCATCAGCGTGTCCGCGTCGACGCCGATCTTCTGCGCAATCGCGGCCGGACGCGCGCGCTCGGTGACCGTGTAGGTGGTCCACGACGACAGCGAGCCGCTATACGACTTCAGGTTCGCCTCGAAGGCGCTTGCGTTGTCGAACGGCAGCAGGATCTGCGGTTGCGTGGCGCCGAGAATCACCGGCTTTCTGAACGACGGATTGAGCGAGCGGAATTCGTCGGTCGACATGTTCGCGAGCTTCGCCGCCGTGTCGACGTCGATATCGTGCGCCGTCGTGACGGTCACGAAGTACGGATGGTTCGGAATGCTCGGCAGCGTCAGGCCGTACATCTGCGGATTCGCGATGATGTTCTTCACGGCCTGCAGCTTCGGCACGTAGTTACGCGTCTCATTCGGCATGCGCAGGCTGAGATAGTCGGTCGGCAGGCCGGCGGCCTCGTTGCGCGCGATCGCGCGCTGCACGTTGCCCTCGCCCCAGTTGTACGCGGCGAGCGCGAGATACCAGTCGCCGAACATGTCATGCAGGCGCGACAGATAGTCGAGCGCGGCGCTCGTCGACGCGAGCACGTCGCGGCGTTCGTCCTGCCACATGTTCTGCTTCAGGTTGTAGGTGCGGCCCGTGCCGGGCATGAACTGCCACATACCCGCGGCCTTCGCGACCGACAGCGCCTGCGGACTGTACGCGGATTCGATGAACGGCAGCAGCGCAAGCTCGGTCGGCATGTGACGCGCCTCGAGCTCCTCGACGATGTGATACAGGTATTTTTGCGACCGGACCGTCATACGCTCGACGTAATCGGGGCGCTGTGCGTACCAGTTGACCTGCATGTCGACGAGGTCGGTCTTCAGGTCCGGCATCTGATAGCCACGACGAATACGGCTCCACAGATCCGCGTCGGGACTCGTCAACTGGTTGACGGAACCTTGATCGACGTTGATGGTTTCCCTGGCGGAGGCGGTCTTGCGGAGGGCGTCGGCTACTGCCTGTTGCGTGGCGGGGTTCGTTGCTGCGGTGGTTGGGCTATTCGCTGGCGGCCCCGAGCTCGCGCATGCGGCGAGCGTCAGAACCAACAGCACACTTAGGATAAATCGCATGTAGATCTCGGCTTCCATAGGACTGGAATTTGCAGCCGATAGTACGAAACGATATAGTTTTCGTCAATCAGAAATATAAGAAAACCTTGGCAAATCCTAGACTTGGCGAATTTTTTCTATTTTTGGCTTGAGCAAAACCCTGCCTGACGACAGGTTACCGGAAGCGGTTTTTCCACTCGCGCATCAACGTGAACGCGGCAAGCCGGTCGGGCACCGATTCATGCAACTGTTCGGCGAGGGTCGTCTGGACGGCCTGATCGTCGGTCCGCAGGAACGGGTTCACCGCCCTTTCGTGGGCGATCGTGGTGGGCAGCGTGGGCATCTTGCGGGCACGCAGCGCGATCGCCTCGTCGCGCCAGTTCTGCAGGGCGCGGTTGTCCGGATCGCAGGCGAGCGCGAAGCGGATGTTGGAGAGCGTATATTCGTGCGCGCAGTGGACTTCGGTCGAACCGGGCAGCGCGGCCAGCGAATCGAGCGAGTCGAGCATCTGCGCCGGCGTGCCTTCGAAGAGCCGGCCGCAGCCGCACGCAAACAGCGTGTCGCCGCAGAAAACGTGCGGCGTGCCGCGCGGGTCGGCCGCCTGAAAATAGGCAATATGGCCGCTCGTATGGCCGGGGACGTCGAGCACGGTGAATTCGAGCGCGGGTTCGGCGAGCATCACGCGATCGCCGTGTTTCAGACGATATGTGAGATGCTCGATCGCTTCGCCGGCCGGACCGTAGACGGGCACCGCCTGGCCATTCAGCAGATCGGCCACACCGCCGACGTGGTCGCGGTGATGGTGCGTGAGTAAAATAGCGCTCAGTTGCCAGCCCCGTTTTGCCAGATACGCACGGACGGGTTCGGCCTCGCCCGGATCGACGGCCACTGCGTGGCGGCCGTCCGATACGAGCCAGATGTAATTGTCTTCAAACGCCGGGACCGGGACGTATTCAAGTTCAAGCGAATTCATGGGCGACGCATTCTCTGACATGTCTGACCGATCGATTATAGACTGGCCCGCCTGGACCGATTCGCCGCCTGGTCGTTACGTGCTCGAGTGGGAACAGGCGCAGCTCGACCGGGTGGTGTCGAACGTGTTCGGCTATCACGCGCTTCAGCTCGGGCTGCCGCAACTCGACGCACTGCGTGAAAACCGCATGCCCTGTCGCGGCCTGGTGCTCGACGCCGCCAGCGGCAGCAGCGCGCCCTACTCGTTCCCGCGCGGCCCGATGCCCGGCCCCGTCCGCAGCCTCGCCGAGCGCCACGCGCCCGCCGGCCGCAGCACCGTCTGGTGCGATCTGCTCGACCTGCCGTTCGAAGCGCAGAGCGTCGATCTGATCGTGATGCCGCATACGCTCGAATTCACGAGCGACCCGCACCGCCTGCTGCGCGAAGCCGAACGCGTGCTGATGCCGGAAGGCCAGCTGATCATTCTGGGCTTCAATTCGCTATCGCTGTGGGGCGCGCGGCAATCGCTCGGCAAGGTTACGGGGCGGCCGTTCGTGCCCGCCCAGCATGACCTGATCGCGTTCACGCGCCTGAAGGACTGGATCAAGCTGTTAGGCTTCGACCTTGAACGCGGGCGCTTCGGCTGTTATCGTCCGCCGCTCGCGAGCGATCAGTGGCTCGCTCGCTATGCCTTCATGGAAGCCGCCGGCGACCGCTGGTGGCCGATCTTCGGCGCGTCCTACATGGTGACCGCGATCAAGCGCGTGCGCGGCATGCGGCTCGTCGGTCCATTGAAGGTGAAAAAGCCTGTTCTTGCCGCCGGGCTTGCGCCCGCCGCCACTCCGAATACCCGTAACCACCGCAAATGACTCAAGAAATCATCGAAATTTTCACCGACGGCGCCTGCAAGGGCAATCCTGGCCCTGGCGGCTGGGGCGCGCTCATGCGCTTCGGCGCACAGGAAAAAGAGCTGTTCGGCGGCGAAGCGCTCACCACCAACAACCGCATGGAACTGATGGGCGTGATCGCAGCGCTCGAAGCGTTGAAGCGTCCATGCAAGGCCGTCGTGCATACCGATTCGCAATATGTGCAGAAAGGCATCAGCGAATGGATTCATGGCTGGAAAAAGAAAGGCTGGATGACGGCGGCGAAAACGCCGGTGAAAAACGCCGACCTCTGGAAACGGCTCGACGCGCTCGTCCAGCAGCATGAGATCGAATGGCGCTGGGTGAAAGGCCATGCCGGACACCCGGAAAACGAGCGCGCCGATGCGCTTGCGAATCGCGGCGTCGCGTCGCTCGCCGGGACCTGAATTCCGGTCCCTCTTTTTATCGCTAATTTCAACGCGGGCTGATCCGATATGCGTCAAATTGTTCTCGACACCGAAACCACAGGCCTCAATGCGCGCACGGGCGATCGCATCATCGAAATCGGCTGTGTCGAGCTGGTCAACCGCCGGCTGACGGGCAACAACCTGCACTTCTACGTCAACCCGGAACGCGACAGCGATCCGGGCGCGCTCGCCGTTCACGGCCTGACAACCGAATTCCTCAGCGACAAACCAAAGTTCGCTGAAATCGCCGATGCGTTGCGCGATTTCGTGCAGGACGCAGAACTGATCATTCACAACGCGCCGTTCGATATCGGCTTTCTCGATGCGGAATTCACTCTGCTCGGGCTGCCGCCGTTCAGCCAGCACTGCGGCGAGGTGATCGACACGCTGGTGCGCGCGAAGTCGATTTTCCCGGGCAAGCGCAATTCGCTCGACGCGCTGTGCGACCGTTTCGGCATTAGCAACGCGCACCGTACGCTTCACGGCGCATTGCTCGATTCGGAACTGCTCGCGGAAGTTTTTCTCGCGATGACGCGCGGCCAGGAAAGCCTCGTGATCGACATGATGGGCGAAGTGTCCGGCGGCGGCGATGCGCATGCGCCGCGCGTGAAGCTCGACGCACTCGACCTGGTCGTGCTGACGGCGAGCAGCGATGAACTCGCGGAACATCAGGCCGTGCTGGATGGTCTCGACAAGGCGGTCAAGGGCACGAGCGTCTGGCGTCTCGCGCCGGTATCAGAGGCCGGTACAGCCGTCGATACGCAGTCTGCTTAAAAAATACTTTACGGCTTCTCAGGCGTCTGACATAATTCGGCTCTCTTCGGGTGGTTAGCTCAGCGGTAGAGCACTGCCTTCACACGGCAGGGGTCACTGGTTCGATCCCAGTACTACCCACCAGAATGTGCGCGAAAAGCCCAGGTCTCACGACCTGGGCTTTTTTCGTTAACCTCGTCCGACGAGCTCGACCCGGGCATCCGACCCGCGCAGTCAGGGCGGCTACACACGCCGCCCGTCACTCACAACGCCCCGGCATACTCCGGCTCGGGCAGCCCACTCACGCCTGCCCGGATCGCGAACACCGCACCGTCATCATCGGTTGCGCCAGCACCCGGACGGATCGACGTCACGAACAGTGTATCGAGATCGCGCCCGCCGAACGCGCACATCGAAGGCTTCACGGCCGGCACTTCGATCTTCCGGTCGAGCGCGCCTTGCGGCGTGAAACGCAGCAGCAAACCTGCATCGTTGGCACACGTCCAGTAACAGCCGTCCGCGTCCACCGCCGCGCCGTCCGGACGGCCCGCGTGATCGTGAAGATCAGCGAAGACGCGCCGGTTTCGCGGCGTACCGCTTTCGACGTCGAAATCGAGCGCCCAGATGAGACGCTTCAACGGATGCGAATCCGACAGGTACATCGTCGCGCCGTCCGGCGACCACGCAAGACCGTTCTGCGTGATCAGTCCGTCGATCACCGGCGCTGACAAAACACCCTGCGCGTCGAAGCGGAATAACGCGCCGAGCGGGCTCGCGAGCGACATATCCTGGACCATCGTCCCGGCCCAGAAGCGCCCCTGACGATCGCAGCGTCCATCGTTAAAGCGCATGTCCTGACCGGGAAACACCGGCGCAGCCAGTTTCCTGACCCGCGACGGCGGCACAATCACACTCGCACCGGCCGAACCGCCGGCCTCGGGCAACGTCACCGAGAACAAGCCGGTTTCCATGCCTGCGAGCACGCGGCCCGCCTGATCGAATGCGATGCACGCGACCTTCTCGGGCAACACCCATTCCGAGCGCACGCCGGTGGCCACGTGCAACCGCACGATCTTCCGCGCGGGGATGTCGACCCAGTAGAACGCCTCTTCCGCCGCACGCCACACTGGGCTTTCGCCAACCGACGCCTGCCCTGCCACGTCGATTCTTTCGACCGGTACGCCCACGGCCATTACTTGCGCTCCATCGGCTCGCCGAGCACGAATGCACCGCCCTGATACAGCTGCGCGGCGTCGTCGCGATTGTCGGTCGGTGCAGTCAGCGGGAAACGGGACTCGAACTGCGTCGAACTGTCCTGCGGGTTGAAACCGAGGAACGCCGCCTTCGTGTTGTCCCACCATTTCACCGGGTTGTTCGAAGCGCCGTAGACGATCGCGTGCCCGACACGATTCGTGAACAGCGAGCAGCGCACCAGTTCGATGAAATCGCGATAGCTCAGATACGTGACGAGCATGCGCGGATTGCGCGGTTCCTCGAACGACGAACCAATCCGCACGCACACGGTTTCCAGCCCGAAACGGTCGTAGTAATAGCGCGACAGCGATTCACCGAAGCATTTCGTCACGCCGTAGAGGCTGTCGGGGCGCGTCGGCGAATCGGCGTCGAGCACCGTCGTGGTCGGGTGGAAACCGATCGCATGGTTCGAGCTGGCGAAGACGATGCGCTTCACGCCATGCTTGTGCGCGGCCGCATACAGGTTGTAGAGCCCGCAGATATTGGCTTCGATCAGATCGTCGAACGGAGCGTCGACCGAAATGCCACCAAGATGCACGATCGCATCGACACCTTCGACCAGCGCATCGACAGCCGCCCGGTCAGCCAGATCCAGCACGACAACCTCTTCGTGCGACGCCGCCTCGCCCATCGGCGCAATGTCGGTCACGCGCACGATGTCGGCCCAGTCCGCGAGCGGCCCGCGCATCTGGACGCCGAGGTTGCCGGCGGCACCCGTCAGGAGAATGCGATGGAATGGTTTGCGTGCTGCGTCCGATTGATTGCTCATGTTGGGGTGTCCTCTGATTGCGTATGATCGGTGGTCAGCCAGCAAAAAAACTGGCGAGCGAAAACGTTTTCCTACTATAGTTTTTCAGGCACCATCGAGTCAAGAAATTTGCCTGAAATTCGGACCACATTCTATGAAAAACGTTTACCTTAAATGAAAAGAACTACACCCACGATTCGCGATGTCGCCGCTGCAGCGGGTGTCTCGGTGGCGACTGTGTCGAAGTACATGAACGGCGCGCAACGCTTTTCCGCGCCTGTCGAAGCCCGCCTGAAAGAGGCGATCGAGCAGCTCGGCTACCGCTCCAACCCGCTCGCCCGCTCGATGATCACGGGCGAGACACGCACGATCGGCCTCGCGATCCTCGATATCCGCAACCCGTACTTCACCAATATCGTGAAGGGTGCGAACCGCATCGCGCTGCGTCACGACTACACGCTATTGCTGGTGGATACCGAGGAAAACCAGGAGCGCGAGCGGCCGCTGATCGAGGCGCTCGCGCAACGGGTGGACGGCGTCATCATCAGTTCGCGGATGCAGGAAGACGCCATGGACTGGATGACGAAGCTGAACAAGCCCGTCGTCCTGCTCGGCCGCAACGCGCAATGTCCGATTCCGAGCGTGAGCCACGACAGCTATCTCGCCGGCTACATGCTGGCGCGACACCTGTTGAATCTGGGGCACCGGCGCATCGCGTATCTCGGGTTCGCGAGTTCCCGCTGGGACGCAGAGCGCATCCGCGGCGCACGCACGTGCCTTTCGGAAACCGGCATGAAGCTCGACGTGTATGACGCGCACGCGCCATCGACGCTGGCCGGCAAGGCCGCCTGCTCATCGGTCATGCTGGGGCCGGAACGGCCCGAGGCGCTCATCTGCTACAACGACCTGATCGCGCTCGGCTTCATGAAGGAAGCGCTGGCGCTCGGCTTCAAGCTGCCGCAAGACCTCTCGGTGACAGGCTTCGATAACGTGCCGTACGGCGAATACGCCGTTCCGGCGCTAACGACCGTCGATATGCAGAGCGAAAAGATGGGCGAAACCGCGATGCTCAAACTGATCGACGTACTGTCCGGCAAGCGCGACATCGGTCACGTCACGCTCGAACCGCGACTGATCGTGCGCGACTCCACGATACGACGCGAAGAGACGCCCTGACCGTGCGGCGCGGCACATCGGGATGGGACACGCGGCCCACCCGGTTCAATCGACGTGTTTCCCGAGAAATCAGACCTGCCGCAATATCGAATCGAGCGCACGGGCGGCCACACGATCGCCTTCGGTCAGAAGCGGCGCGCGGAATACGGTCTGCCGGTTATGTCCGGCTGCGGCGGGCGAATCCCACAGCAGTTCGACCTTCGGACGACGCCGCCACGCAGCAAGGCGCACGTGCGGCGCCGGAGCGGCCAGCGCGGCGTGCGTGACGCCGGCGACGGGCGGTTCGGTCGCAAGCTCAGCGACGCCCGTCGACGGCGGGCCGGTATCGGTTGCGGCAATGTCGGGCCAGCGCACCGACAGTTCGCGCGAATCGTACTGGCCGAGCTTGCGGCTCTCGGCCCAGACGATCGCGGTACGTGTCACGAGATCGAGCGCGACGGCATAGCGGCCGATTGCATAGCGCCGCGCGGCGGTGTTCGTGCGCCACAGCGCGCGCGGACGGCAGATCCACATGACGGCGGCGTACAGCGCCGGCGCGGCCACGAGCCAGCCGTTAGTCGCGGCGATCGTGCTGACGGCACGCCGCCAGCCGGCTACCCACACAAACGCGCCGACAGACCAGACTGCGAACACGAACCCAAGCAGCGCGAAGAGGCGCAACGCCTGACGCAGCCACTGCGGCAACGGATGAAACGGACGCTCGGCGCGAGGGTGGGCGCCCGGCAGGAAGATGATCAGGAACAGAAACACGAGGTTGATGCAGACCCACGGCGAGGACGCCATCGCGCGCAGCGTGGCGAGCCCGAAACCCATGTCGGACATCGAAAAGAGCCACCGGGCCAGAATCACGAGACCGATGGCGCGCAGCGCGAAAACCGTCCCGGCGCCCGGCGCCGCGTTCGCACGCGTTTCTTTCGTTCTCGCCAAGGCATCCTCCTGTCATCGGCGGCACCGCGGGGGAATTTTGCGGCACGGCCATTATAGGGATATTGCTGCGCTGCCTCACGCTCCGCAACACCGAAACCACGCCCGTTCGCCCTGGACGCAGCGCACATGCAACAACGCCCCGCATGCAATTTGCACGCGGGGCGTTGCATGGCTGCAGCGAGGCTGACAGCGGCGTGCCGGCGGGCGCGTTCCCGGAGGGATACGGCCCGCGTTCAGCCGTTTCAGCCTGCGTTGACTTCGCGCAGCACGGTGCGGCGCTTGCGGCGCAGCAGTTCTTCGTACGAGGCAAGGTAGTTCTGCGCCATCACCTTCGACGAGAAGCGCGATTCAAACGCCTTACGGACGTTTTCGCGCGGCAGCGTGTGCAGACGCTTCACAGCGGCAACCGCGCTGATTTCGTCTTCGACGACAAAGCCCGACACGCCGTTTTCAATCACTTCCGGCACCGAACCGCGCTTGAACGCGATAACCGGCGTACCGCATGCCATCGCCTCGATCATCACGAGACCAAACGGCTCCGGCCAGTCGATCGGGAACAGCAGCGCGTGCGCGTTGCCGAGGAATTCGGTCTTTTCGGCTTCGCTGATTTCGCCGATGTATTCGACGTGCGGCAGCGACATCAGCGGCTTGATGACTTCTTCGTAGTAGGCGCGGTCGGCCTTGTCGAGCTTCGCGGCCACCTTGATCGGCATGCCGGCCTGTCCGGCGATACGGATAGCCGTGTCGAGGCGCTTTTCCGGCGAAATACGGCCGAGGAACGCGAGGTAGCCCGGTTTCACATCCGGAATCGGCTTCAGCAGGTTTTCCGGCAGGCCGTGATAGACGGTCGACAGCCAGTTGGCCTGTTGCAGCGGCGAGCGCTGGTTGTCCGAGATCGAGACCACCGGCACGTCGTTGAACGTGTTGAAAACCGGTTGCAGTTCCGGCAGGTCGAGACGCCCGTGCAGCGTGGTCAGATGCGGTGTCGGCTGGCGCGAGAACAGCGAGAACGGGTAGTAATCGATGTGGAAGTGCAGCACATCGAATTCGTGCGCGCGGCGGCGCACTTCTTCAAGCAGCAGCATGTGCGGCGCCATCGTGTCGCGAATGGTCGGGTCGAGGCGCAGTGCCTGCGGCCAGAAGGCTTCGAGTTTCGCCGAAGTCTGCGAATCGCCGCTCGCGAAAAGCGTAACGTCATGTCCCAGCTCGACCAGTGCTTCGGTCAGGTACGAAACCACGCGTTCCGTGCCGCCATACAGCTTGGGAGGAACCGCTTCGTGTAACGGAGCGATTTGAGCGATTCGCATGATGGTGAACTCCTGGTAAAGATCAAGACTACAAGTTTGTTAAAAGCGACTCGCCCGCCCACCCCGTGCGGCTCGCACCAGAGGCGCTGGCCCGTTTCATTCGGGAAATTCTGCGATTGAACGCTGGCTGGATTGCCCGAACTGGTCATCGTCACCAGGCGGCGCATCCGGTTTAAAACGCACGGACTGCCCACTCGTTGACAAACTGTCAGATTTTAGTGGGCCAAACCGAGCAGGCATTATCGGCGCCGGGAGGCACCCGCGACGCACAACCTTTCAAAGTCTTTATGTTGTTACAAAGAGGAAACACTTTGCAAACCCTTGTTTTACAAGACAGTTTTACATTGAAAGGCCTGCAGTGACAGAGGCGCTCGAACGCCCGGCCGATCCATCTCGTGACGCGTCTTTCCCGGCGCCGGGTGATCAACGGGTTGAACCATCTGCCAATGCGACGCAACTGTATGCAATTTGTAATTATATCTCGAAATTTTTCCCGTGCCGAGATGAACCACCGCTATTCGAGCGGGTCTCGCAACACATAGTTTGCGAACTTTTATTGCGCGAAGTTGAGCAACCGGCACCGCTTCGTTGCCTGTCATTGCGCGCCGTTTCCATTTTTTGCAGTCTCAGAAAGTTCTCTGCATGTTTACAATGCGAGAAGGTGCGCATTTTTGTCGCGATATGGCGACATGCACGGATGGCCAGCCGCAACGCCGTCACCTCCTCGACTACCGACACTCGAACACATTGGAACATCTGACCATCGCCCAGCGTAATGCCCACAACGCAAAGCTCGCGAGCTATGCGAACCGGCCGCTTGCGTTCCTTTTCCGCTTTATCCGCCGCCATCCGGTCTCACATACGATCGTCCTGTGCAGCGTGTTCGCGGCCGTGGGATGCGCGCTCGCGTCGCAATACGCGATCAAGCATCTCATCGATGTGCTTGGCGAAGGCCGTCATCACCCGGGCCCGCTGTGGGGCGCGTTCGCGATCCTGGTCGGCCTGATCGCCGCCGACAACATGCTGTGGCGGATCGGCGGCTGGGTCGCCGCGCATACGTTCGTCGCCGTCACGGGCGACCTGAGGCGCGATCTGTTCCAGTATCTGAGCGGCCATTCGCCCACTTACTACTCGGAAAAGCAGCCGGGCATGCTGGCGAGCCGGATCACGGCAACCTCGAACGCGGTCTATACCGCGGAAAACACCACCGCGTGGAACGTGCTGCCGCCGTGCATCGCCGTGCTCGGCGCCATCGTGATGATCATCGCCGTCAATCCGCTGATGGCGGGCGGCCTGATGCTCTGCTCGGCGATCCTCTCGATCGTACTCTACAAGCTCGCGGGGCGCGGTTCGGCGCGTCACCATCACTTCGCGTCGAAGGCGGCGTCGGTCGACGGCGAGCTCGTCGACGTGATCAGCAACATGGGCCTCGTGCGCGCATTCGGCATGACGCTGCGCGAACAGAAGCGATTCGGCGCCACGGTCAAGGCCGAGATGGATGCGCGCCAGCAAAGCCTGCTCTATCTCGAGAAGCTGCGCCTGCTGCACGCGGTCATCACGGCGCTGCTGTCGGCGGGGCTGCTCGGCTGGGCGCTGTGGCTCTGGGATCAGGGCCGCGCGACGTCGGGCGACATCGTGCTCGTCAGCTCGCTCGGTTTCACGATCCTGCACGGCACGCGGGATCTTGCCGTCGCGCTCGTCGACGTCACGCAACACGTGGCGCGTCTCGCCGAAGCCGTGAAGACGCTGCTCGAACCGCACGGCATGCCCGATCGCAAGGATGCCGTGGAACTCGTGCCGCAAGGGGGGCGCGTCGACTTCGAACGCGTGACGTTCGCGTATCCGCGGCGCCGGCCGATTCTCGATCACTTCGACCTGCATATCGAAGCCGGCCAGCGCGTCGGGTTGATCGGCAAGTCGGGCGCGGGCAAATCGACCGTGCTCGCGCTGCTGCAGCGTTTCTACGACACCCAGGGCGGACAGATCAAGATCGACGGCCAGGACATCGGCGGCATTACGCAGGACAGCCTGCGCCACTCGATTGCGCTCGTGCCGCAGGATATTTCGCTGTTCCATCGCTCGGTGTATGAAAACATCGCGTATGGCCGCCCCGAGGCAACCCGCGACGAGGTGCTGGCCGCCGCGCGCGAAGCGCGCTGCTCCGATTTCATCGATGCGATGCCGGAAGGCTATGACACGATCGTCGGCGATCGCGGCGTGAAGCTGTCGGGCGGTCAGCGCCAGCGCATCGCCATCGCCCGGGCGATCCTGAAGAACGCGCCGATCCTGCTGCTCGACGAAGCGACATCCGCGCTCGACAGCGCGTCGGAAGAAGCCATCCAGATCGCGCTCGACCGGCTGATGGTGGGCCGCACGGTGATCGCGATCGCGCACCGCCTGTCGACGCTGCACAACTTCGATCGCATCATCGTGATGAGTACGGGCAAGGTCGTCGACGACGGCACGCCGGAGGAACTGCGCAACCGTCCGGGGCTCTATCGCGATCTGCTGTCGAAGCAGTACGGCAAGGGAACGACGCTGCACATCGGCGGCAAGAAGGTCGACGAACAGCACGTGGCCTGAGCAACGCGCAAGGCCGCAGCGTTGCCACGGGTGATGTAAAGCAAAAAGCCGCTTCGAAAGGAGCGGCTTTTTTACTGGACGCCATGCGCAGCGTCTGCTGCAAACCGCGCGACGTCGCGCGCGTCAATCGGCGAGCGAAACCCCTGCGTGCTTTCGCACGGGCTCCACCGAGCCGGCTGCCTGCAGGTCGCGCATGAAATTGTCGCGCCACACGGAGACGTTGTTCTCACGCAGTTGCGCCATCATCTCCCGGTAGCGCGACTGACGCTCGGCAAGCGGCATCGCAAGCGCGGTGGCCAGCGCTTCGGCCATGCCGTCGATATCGACCGGATTCACGATCAGCGCGCCGTTCAGCTCCTGCGCCGCGCCCGCGAAGCGCGAAAGCACCAGCACGCCTGGATCGTCCGGGTCCTGCGCCGACACATACTCTTTCGCGACGAGGTTCATGCCGTCGCGCAGCGGCGTCACGTAGCCTACGTGCGACGCGCGAAAGAGCGCCGCCAGCACCTGCCGCTCGTATTGCCGGTGGATATAACGGATCGGCGTCCAGTCCAGTTCGGCGAAACGACCATTGATGCGGCCCGATTCGCCTTCCAGCTGCACACGGATGTCCTGATACGCGTGCATGTCGGCGCGCGTCGGCGGCGCGATCTGCACGAACGACACCTTGTTGCGCTGCGCCGGCGACTGTTCCAGCAGACGCTCGAACGCGCGGAAACGCTCGACCAGTCCCTTGGAATAATCAAGCCGGTCGACGCTCATGATCAGCTTGCGCGCGTGCAACGTCGCGCGCATCGTGCGCACCGGTTTACCGCTCTCGCCTGCTCTCGCCAGTTCCGCGATTTCGTCCGGATACACGCCAATCGGATAGGCCGCCGCGTGAAGCGTGCGGCCGAATGCCTGAACCGTCGTCGGACGGCCGTTTGCCGGTGCGTCGGCCGTGCCGTTCGCCTCATGCACGATGTAATCGCAGAACGAACGCAGGTCGGGTTCCGTCTGGAAGCCGAGCAGATCGAACGAACACAGCGACTCGACGAGCTCGCGATGCGGCGGCACCGCGAGCAGCACCTGCGAAGCGGGAAACGGAATGTGCAGGAAAAAGCCGATGCGGTTCTTCACGCCCGCGGCACGCAGCGCCTTCGCGAACGGAATCAGATGATAGTCGTGTACCCAGATGACGTCGTCAGGGCGCAGCAGCGGCACGAGTTGCTGCGCGAGCCACGTATTGACGCGGCAATAGCCTTCGAAATCGTGCCGGTCGTACTGTACGAGATCCGCGCGATAGTGGAACGCCGGCCAGAGCGTTGCATTCGAAAACCCGCGGTAATACTGGTCGTAATCGCGCCGCACGAGGCCGATGGTCGCGAACGTCACCGGTCCGCGCTCCTCGACGCTGATCCGCGGCTGACCGGACGGCAGCACGTCGCCGCTCCAGCCGAACCACATGCCGCCGGTTTCCTTCAGCGCGTCATAGACGCCGACTGCCAGCCCGCCCGCCGCGGGGCCCCCTTCCGAGATCGGCGCGACCCGGTTCGATACGATGATCAGTCGACTCATGAAGCGCAATTCTCACGCTGAAAAAAACAGTCACTGCGACGGAAGTGCCGCATGAACGTCACGCCTTGCCGCCTGCCGCGACAACCGCGGCGAGCCAGTCGATCAGCGCGCCGACCGAGTCGAGCCGCGTTCTGGCGACCGAATCGCCGCCGCCGACCTTGATCGACACGCCGCCGCGCTCGTTGACGACGACGAAGCCTTTCTCGTCGGTCAGGTCGTCGCCGGCGAATACGGGCGTGCGACCGGTGAACGGAGGCTCGTCGAGAAAGGCGCACAACGCGCGACCCTTGTCGACGTCCTTCGGCTTGATTTCATAGACCATCTTGCCGGGCTGGAGCACGTACGCATCCGGATATTCGGCGACGAGGCGACGGGTGGCCTCGCGAGCGACGGGTTCACGCTCGGGCGCATTGCGATAGTGCAGCGCGACCGCGGCGCCCTTGATCTCCAGCAGCATGCCCGGATTCGTGCGGACGACCCCGGCGAGTTCCTGCTCCATGCGCAGCAGCCGGTCGTCGTTAAAACCCGTGCGTTGGGTGTCGCCGTTCGCGTCACGCCGCTCGGCGCCGTGCAGCCCGGCGATCGGCATGTCGGGCATGCCGAGAAACGAATCGATGCTGTCGATGCTGCGCCCCGAAACGATCGCGACCGCGCCGTTCGTGAGACGCTGCAGCACGCCCAGCAGTTCGATGACCCTGGGTTGCACCAGCACGCCGTCGGGCGTCGGCGCCAGCTCGACGAGCGTGCCGTCGAAGTCGAAGAAAAAAGCCGTCTCGCTCGGAGACAGAACAGCCGGGAGTGCTCGCATCGTGTTGTCTTGCCTTTCAGCCGCTTGCAGCCGGAAAAGTGTGCGCATCTTACCGCGCATCCGCCAATTTTTCGAGAAGGTAAGGTTCACGCGCTGGCTGGCCGGACATCGGCGCCCGTCCGTCAAACCGATTTCGTTCAAAAACAGAACAATCCGGTTTCATGCAGCTTTCAGCCACATGTGGCATTTTGCCCTGGTCGCCCCGTGCAAACAGGCGCACGGACGCATTGTCCGACGAATTGCGATAAAGTCGCAGGCACCGCGCGTTGCGCGGAACGCGGCCGTTGTCCTGGAAACTGCAACAGCGCACCTTTCTTCCGCATTGCCTGATCGAGTTATCGAGATCCCATTTGTTCCCTTCCGCCCCATCCAGCCGCCAGACACAGCGCCAGCGTGACCTGTCGCACGAGGCCGCAAACCGGCCGCGCGCGAAGCGCATCGTGTCGCGTGGCCTGCTTGCGCTGCTTGCCACCGCGTTCACCACGCTGGCCGCCGGCGCACTCACGGCCTGCTCGCACGACAGCACGCCGTGGCAGTTGACGAACGTGACCGGCCACCTTCCCGACCTGCAGTTCGCCCTGACCGGGGACGACGGCAAGCCCGTCACCGGCGACACCTTCAAGGGCCGCGCGGCGCTCCTCTATTTTGGTTATACGCACTGCCCGGATGTCTGCCCGGAAACGATGGGCCGGTTGATGCAGGTGATCGACCGGCTCGGCCCGGATGCGCAGCAGGTGCGCATCCTGTTCGTGACCGTCGACCCCGCCCGCGACTCGGCGCAGGCGCTGCACGATTACGTCGGCGCGTTCGATGCGAAGCACGCGTACGGACTGACGGGCAGCGACGCCGAAATCGAAGGGCTCGCAAAGCGCTATCGCGTCGCGTACCAGATGGAAAAGCGCGACCCGAAAGGCAATTACGAAGTCACCCACAGTTCCGCCGTCTACGTGTTCGATGCAGCGGGCCACGCGCGCCTGCTTGCCACCGATCACGATTCGCCCGACGCTATCGCCCACGATCTGCGCCGTATCATTGACGCTCGTTCCTGACCTACGCCAACCATGACGCTCATGCCGACCAAGACCTCCATTTCGACCACACTGGCTGCACTCTTCGCGGCCACCACGCTTCTCGCCGCCACCGCCCACGCGGCCGGCGTGCAAGCCATCACGACGCAAAACGCATGGGTTCGCTGGCTGCCGAACAACCTGCCTGCCGGCGGTTACGTGACGCTCGTGAATGCAAGCGACAAACCCATCGATCTCGTCGATGTTTCGAGCGACGACTACGGCAGCGCGATGCTGCACGAGACAGTCTCGAACGGCTCGACGCAAAAAATGGTGATGGTGGACAAGCTCACCGTACCGGCGCACGGCGAGGCGAAGATCGCGCCCGGCGGCTATCACGTGATGCTCGAGGAACCGAAGCACAAGATCGCGCCGGGCGACACGGTGCATCTGAAACTGACGTTCTCCGATGGCGAGACGCTGAACACGCCGTTCGCCGTCAAGTCGCCCTCACAGACGAAGTAACGCCGCGCGATGAACCTGCTTGTCTGGCTCGAACCCTGGGAGTTTTCGCCGACGGTCGTCGTCGCGGTTGTCTTGACGGCCGTGCTGTTTGCCCGCGGCGTGAGCAAGGCGAAGGTGTCGATCGCGCGACAGCTGTCGTTCTGGTTCGGGCTGATCGCGCTGTACGTCGCGCTGCATACGCGACTCGATTATTTCTTTGAGCATGAATTTTTCATGCATCGCGCGCAGCATCTCGTGCTGCATCATCTCGGGCCGTTCTTCATCGCGCTGTCGTATCCCGGTGCCGCGATCCGCGCGGGCATTCCGTTTTCCTGGCGCCAGCGTTTCGTGCGTCCCGTTCTGCAAACGCGTGCCGTGCGCGCGACGCTCGACGTGGTCATGCATCCGGTCGTCGCGGTTGTGCTGTTCGTCGGACTGATCTATTTCTGGCTGCTCTCGCCGGTGCATTTCGTCGCGATGCTCGACTGGCGGCTTTATCGCGTGATGAACTGGAGCATGGTGATCGACGGCCTGCTGTTCTGGTGGCTCGTCCTCGACTCGCGCGCGGCGCCGCCGGCGCGGCTCTCACCCGGCCGGCGCGTGCTCATCGTGATCGCGGCGATTCCGCCGCAAATCCTGCTTGGCGCGTTCATCTTCTTTTCGTCGCACGAACTGTATCCGGTGTATTCGATCTGCGGACGCGCGTTCACATGGCTGAGCCCGATGCGCGACCAGCAGATCGGCGGCCTGCTGGTGTGGATTCCGGGTTCGATGATGAGCGTGATCGGCGCGCTCATCGCACTGCGTCACTGGATGCGGCTTTCAGGCCGCGGGCGACTGCGCGACGGGCGTAAGGCGCCGGCGAAGGCTGCGAACCCCGCGCATTCGCGCGCCTCGCCCGCCGGCCAGCCTTGACTTGACTTGACGGCCCGATTCGCGACGCGCGCGGCTCAGGTGAGCGCATTCTGCTCAGGCGGAGCGCATCCAGATGTGCGGGATGCCGTCTTCTTCGTGGACGTCTGAAATCGCTTCAAAGCCGAACGCGCCGTAAAACGGCTGCAGATGCGCCTGCGCATGCAGACGGATCGGCGTGGTCGGCCATTGCCTGGCGATATATTCGAGCGCGCATTCGAGCATTCTCGTACCCAGCCCCTGACCGCGAAAATCCGCGGTGGTCAGCACGCGACCGATACGGATATCGGTTTCGCTTTCGTCCGGCAGGAGCACGCGGAGGTAACCGGCTAGCTTCGCGCGCGGCGCGCCCGGACCGTACGCAAGGAGATGCCAGGCCTCGGTGTCGAGGCCGTCGATGTCCCCATACAGGCAATTCTGCTCGACGACGAAGACCGCGCTACGCGCGGCCAGCATGTCGTAGACCTCGGCGGGGGTCAGGTCGTCGAAGGCTTTCCAGCGCCATTCGATCATCGGTTGCGACAAGGTCTGATCCATATCAATCTGTTTCGAGGAGGCGCTTGCGCGCACATCAAAGCCGGATTATGCCGCGCCGCGCGTCTGAAGGCCAATATGGTGTCACCCTGTATGCCGATCGCAGGTCATTTTGAACGGCTGGTGCGTGCGCAAGTCAGTTTTGAACAAACCGGCCTATAACGATGAAGGACAGCACGTTGCCCACCCTGTTGGAGCAGGAGTTGCCATGACCGACGTCATCACTGAAATTGCACGCTTTAACGCCGGGCGCGATCCAGAACGGCTCGCGATGAAGTACGCGAGCATGCGCACATCGGCGTTCGTCTTTCTGCGCGGCACGTGTCACCTGTTCTACGCGCGGATGCCCACGGGCGGCGTACTCGACCATATCCCGCAGACGTGGATCTGCGGCGACATGCATCTGGAAAATTTCGGCAGCTACAAGGCCGACAACCGCCTCATCTATTTCGACATCAACGACTTCGACGAAGCCTGCCTCGCGCCGTGCCTCGCGGAACTCGTGCGTCTGCTCACGAGCGTGCTCACCGCCGCGGACGGCCTGCACGTCAGCCGTGCCGAAGCACTCGCGCTCTGCCACACCGCGATCGACGCATACAGCGCCGCACTGCGCTTTGGCAAGGCACGCTGGATCGAAGAGGAACTGGCGACCGGCATGGTGCGTGAGCTGTTCGACGCGCTGCACGAACGCACGCGCGTCGACCACCTGAACCGGCGCACGGATCTGAAAGGCAAGAAACGGACGTTAAAGGTCGACGGGAAAAAAGCGTTGCCCATCGACGATAAAACGCGCGCCGCCGTAACCGCGTTCATGAAGGCGTTCGCCGCGAGCGAGCCGGACCCGTCGTTCTACAGGATGATCGATATCGCGCGACGCATCGCGGGCACAGGCAGTCTTGGCGTCGATCGATATGTGATGCTCGTGGAAGGCAAAGGATCGCCGGACGGCAACTATCTGCTCGACCTGAAGGAAGCGTTGCCTTCTTCGGTCGCGCCTCATGTGAAGACGAAGCAACCTGCGTGGGACACCGAAGCGCAGCGCGTCGTCGCGATCCAGCAGCGCGCGCAAGCGGTCTCGCAGGCGTTCCTGCACGTGGTCGAATTCAACGGCAAGCCGTATGTATTGCGAAGCCTGCAACCGTCGGAAGATCGAGTGACGCTCGCGAACTGGAACGGCAAGCTGTCGCGGCTCGAATCGGTCGTGAACAACATGGCGGAATTGAGCGCGTGGTCGCAGCTACGCAGCGGCGGTCGCCAGGGCTCCGCCATCGCCGATGAGCTGATTGCATTTGGCAACCGTACCGACTGGCAGATGCCGCTCATCCAGCTCGCGGTGCAATGCGAGGCCCAGGTGGAAGCCGACTGGCACGCGTATTCGGATGCGTATGACCGTGGTGTTTTTGGGGCGAGCGCGAAGCGCTAGCGATCGCGTCGAATTTCGAGCCTGCGTGATGCGCGTGCGGAGTCAGCATGGCACTTCGCGTCGTACTGCTTCGGATTGACCTGCGTCGAAGGAAGATATGCGGAAAAAAGAAAAGCCCCGATTTTTCGGGGCTTTTCTTTCAATGCTGGAGGCGCGAGCCGGAGTCGAACCGGCCTAAACGGCTTTGCAGGCCGCTGCATAACCGCTTTGCTATCGCGCCGTAAGCGGACTGCCGAACCGTGAAAACGTACTGCATTTTAACGATTCGCAGATTTGTGCGATGACCAGATGACCAACCGGCCTTCCAAACAAAAAGGGAAGCGCTGCTTCCCCTTGTGTATGGAGCGGGAGACGAGGCTCGAACTCGCGACCTCAACCTTGGCAAGGTTGCGCTCTACCAACTGAGCTACTCCCGCGTTGTACTTCACTGCTAACAACGCCCTGCCATTTTCACTGCTGCAAAACGCTGCGTCAAAATCTGGAGCGGGAGACGAGGCTCGAACTCGCGACCTCAACCTTGGCAAGGTTGCGCTCTACCAACTGAGCTACTCCCGCGTTGTGCTGCTGCTTTGCTGCCTTCCGCTGCAGAACCGCTTGCACCGGAGAGACGAGATTATGTACAAGGCGCTGAAACGTGTCAACCCCTTTCCAACGAGAGATCGCGCGTGATTTAAACGATCCCGCCCCGCTCACGAATCTGCGGCCATGCCAGCTTCATGTAGTACAGCATCGACCAGATCGTCAGCACAGCGGCGAGATAGATCAGCCAGCAGCCCCACACGCGCGTATCGATCGAAAATCCCGCGACGAGCGGCACCGGCTCCCACAACAGCAACATCGGAATGGCGACCATCTGGCATGCCGTCTTGAACTTGCCGAGCGAATTCACCGCGACGCTTTTCGACGCGCCGATCTGCGCCATCCATTCGCGCAGCGCGGAAATCGCGATCTCGCGGCCGACGATCACGAGCGCGATCGCCGCGTCGAGCCGGGCGAGCTGCACGAGCACGAGGAGCGCGGCGGTCACCATCAGCTTGTCGGCGACCGGGTCGAGAAACGCGCCGAACGCCGACGTCTGGTTCCATTTACGCGCGAGATAGCCGTCGAACCAGTCGGTCAGCGCCGCCAGGATGAAGATCACCGCGGCCGCGAGATTGCGGTGCGGGAGGCTCATCACCGAGTCATTCAGATAGAAGACGCCCACGACGAGCGGGATCAGTACGATCCGCAGCCACGTCAGGAAAATCGGAAAATTAAACGGCATGGGCGGGGGCCACGTCAGACAAGGGAGATGCAATTGTGCCGTGTCGCCGGATATGCCACAAGCAAAGGGACGCGCGGCACGCACGCTTCGGCCCGTGGGCATGGGGTTTCACGGTGCCAATGTCAGCAGCGGAATCAGTGCAGTTGACGGTAAATCTGCTCGGCAAGCGCCTGGGAAATGCCCTCGACGCTCGCCAGATCGTCAACGCTCGCCGCCACCACGCCGCGCAGCCCGCCAAACCGCGCGAGCAGCCGCTGACGGCGTTTCGCGCCCACGCCCTCGAGTTCCTCGAGCCGTGACGTCTGCCGCGTCCTGGCGCGTTTCGCGCGCATCCCGGTGATCGCGAAACGGTGCGCTTCGTCGCGGATCTGCGCGACGAGCATCAGCGCGGCGCTTTCCTTGCCGAGTTCGAGCGGCAGGCGGCCGCCCACGAAGATCAGCGTTTCGAGCCCGACCTTGCGCCCTTCGCCTTTCGCGACGCCCACCAGCATGTCGGTATCGAGCCCGAGCTCCGTGAACACCTGGCGTGCGATCTCGACCTGGCCCTTGCCGCCGTCGATCAGCACGATCGTCGGCAACGTGCCGCCCGCGGCGACGGGTTCGGCGGCATCGGGCGTGACGGCTGGGCCGGCGGTGTCTTCGGGTTGCAGCGTGGCCGCTTCATCGGCGGCATTCTGCGCGGCCTGCGCGACCATCTTCTCGTAGCGCCGCGTCAGGACCTGGCGCATGGCGGCGTAATCGTCGCCGGGCGTGATGCCGGTGATGTTGTAGCGCCGGTACTCGCCCGACTGCATCTTGTGATGGTGATACACGACGCACGATGCCTGTGTGGCCTCGCCCATCGTGTGACTGATGTCGAAGCATTCGATGCGCAGATGCGCGAGATCTTCACATTCAAGACCCAGCGTATCGACGAGCGCCCGCGTGCGCGCCTGTTGCGAGCCCTGCTCCGAAAGCAGCCGCGCAAGCGCGAGCCGCGCATTCTGCACAGCCATCGCGAGCCAGACACGCTTCTGGCCCTGCGGCTGCCGCAGCAGCGTGACCTTGTGGCCCGCCTGTTCGTTCAGGAGATCAATCAGCTCGCGGTTGGCAGGCGCGTGGCTTACGACGAGCACCGGCGGAATCCGGTTGCCCAGGTAGTGCTGCGCGATAAACGCGTCGATCACCTCGCCTTCGATGCCTGGGCCGCGTGGCGTGTCGCCTGCATCCGTATCCGCCGTATCTGTATCGGCATCTATATCCATTTCCGCAGGAAGCGCCTGCGCCATGACAAGCGCATCCGGCACATCCGAAGCATCGGCTTCGACGGAAACAGCCGGCGCGGTCAGCGCGACGTCGGCGCTTTCCACGGCGAGGCCGCCTTCGCCGGCCGTCAGCGCGGCTTCGACATGCGTCGGGAAATACGCCTTGTCGCCGAGATGGCGGCCGCCGCGCACCATCGCGAGATTCACGCACACACGCCCGCCCAGCGCGACGACCGCAAGAATATCGACGTCGCTCTCGCTGCCGGTTTCGATCGCCTGCTGATGCAGCACAGTCGAGAGCGAACTCATCTGGTTGCGCACCGCCGCCGCCTGTTCGAACTTCAGATCGACGGCGAACGCATGCATCTTCTGTTCGAGTTCCTGCATCACTTCTTTCTGCCGGCCGAGCAGGAAGCGCGACGCGTTCGCCACGTCGCGCGCGTAGTCTTCCTCGCTGATCGCGTTGACGCATGGCGCGGTGCAGCGCTGGATCTGATGCAGCAGACAGGGCCGCGTCCGGTTGTTGAACACGGAGTCTTCGCAGGTGCGTAGCTGGAACACACGCTGCAGGATCTGGATGCTTTCGCGCACCGCCCACGCACTCGGGAACGGACCGAAATACTGGTTCTTTTTATCGACGGCGCCGCGGTAATACGCCATGCGCGGAAACCTGTGACCCGTCAGCTTCAGGAACGGATAGGACTTGTCGTCGCGAAACAGGATGTTGTAGCGCGGCGCGAGTGCCTTGATCAGATTGTTCTCGAGCAGCAGCGCTTCGGCTTCCGAACGCGTGACGGTCGTCTCGATGCGCGCGATGCGCGTCACCATCATCGCGATACGCGGCGACAGCAGCGTCTTCGTGAAGTAACTCGACACACGTTTCTTGAGATCGCGCGCCTTGCCGACATACAGCACGGCGCCATGCGCGTCGTAATAACGGTAGACGCCCGGCAGGTGCGGTAACTGGGCCAGTATTTTCTTGGGCTCGAAAGCGTCGGAATCGGTCATGCAGGATCAGGCTGGGCGCCGCGCGCAAGCACGCGGAATCGGGGGCAAGTGCTTTAGAATCGCCAGTTTAGAACATTCCGCGCGCGTCCGAACAACGTCCGCCGGCCGCCATGTCCGCTCCGACTGTCTCCAGTTCCCCTCCGTCCATCGATATCGCGTGCGATATCTTCTGCGCGGTCATCGATAATTTCGGCGACATCGGCGTCTGCTGGCGCCTCGCGCGGCAACTCGCCGGGGAACACGGCTGGCAGGTGCGCGTGTTCGTCGACGACCTCCACGCGTTCCAGAAACTTTGCCCTTCGCTCGTCGTCGAGCGCACGCGCCAGTCCATCGAAGGCATCGTGATCGAGCATTGGCACACGCCATCGCATGCCGGCGATACGCTCGAAATCGCGGATGTCGTCATCGAGGCGTTCGGTTGCGAGCTGCCGTCCGCGTATGTCGCGGCGATGGCCGGACGTGAGCGCACACCGGTCTGGCTGAACCTCGAATACCTGAGCGCGGAAGACTGGGTCGCCGATTTCCATCTGCGCCCGTCGCCGCATCCGCGCCATGCGCTCAGGAAGACGTTCTTTTTCCCCGGGTTAGGCCCGGGAACCGGCGGCGTCCTGAAAGAGCGCGGGCTCGACGCGGCCCGCATCGCCTTCGAATCCTCCGACGCCGCGCGCGCCGCATGGTGGCAGCAGGCAGCGGGCGTACGGCCCCCCGCACCGGAGGCGACGGTCATTTCGCTGTTCGCCTACGAAAACCCGGCCGCCGACAGCCTCCTCGAACAATGGCGCGATAACCCGGGCGAAATCGTCCTGCTCGTGCCGGAAGGCCGTATTTCAGGCGCGGTCGCGCGCTTTTTCGGGCTGCCGTCGTTCGCGGCGGGCACGCATGCGCGGCGCGGGCACCTCACCGCCCACGCGCTCGCCTTCACCGACCAGCGCGGATACGACGCGTTGCTGTGGGCGAGCGACGTCAACTTCGTGCGCGGCGAAGATTCGTTCGTGCGCGCGCAATGGGCGGCAAAACCGTTCATCTGGCACATTTATCCGCAGGCCGATGACGCCCATCTGCCGAAGCTCGACGCCGCCCTCGCCCACTATGCCGGCCCGCTGCCGGACACGTCCCGCGAAGCGCTCGCCCGCTTCTGGCACGCGTGGAACGGCGTGGGCACGCCGGACTGGGCGAAATTCCAGCGCCACCAGGCAGCCTTCGAAGCCCGCGCCGCCGGATGGGGGCGCGAACTTGCGGGCGTCGGCGATCTCGCTGGAAATCTGGCCGGATTTGCAAAAAGTCAGTTAAAATAAGCGGTTATCCAACGGCCGACGACTCAAGCGCGGCCCGATTGCAGCGACGCGCGAGACCTGAAACCGGCGCTTTTTGCTGGATCGGCGCCATTCGTATGCGCCTGAATGGGTAACCCCGGGATAACCGCCGGGGTAAGCACCGGGCACCGGACGCGTTTGCGTCGTATGCCGTTGAGCACAAAAGTTGAAGCTACTTATTTCGTACAGGACAGTTTTATGAAGATCGCACAGGAACTCCGCACCGGTAACGTCGTGATGATCGGCGCAGACGCGATGGTCGTGCAGAAGGCCGAATACAACAAATCGGGCCGCAACTCCGCCGTCGTGAAGATGAAGTTCAAGAACCTGCTGACGGGCGCAGGCATGGAATCGGTCTACAAGGCCGACGACAAGTTCGACGTCGTGCTGCTCGAACGCAAGGAAGTGACGTACTCGTACTTCGCCGACCCGATGTACGTGTTCATGGACGCCGACTACAACCAGTTCGAAGTCGAAGCCGAAATGATGGGTGATGCGCTGCACTACCTCGAAGACGGCATGGCTTGCGAAGTCGTGTTCTACAACGAAAAGGCCATCTCGGTCGAACTGCCGACCACGCTGGTCCGCGAAATTCTGTACACGGAACCGGCTGTCAAGGGCGACACGTCGTCGGGCAAGGTTCTGAAGACAGCAAAGCTGAACACCGGCTTCGAACTGCAAGTGCCGTTGTTCTGCAGCATCGGCGACAAGATCGAAATCGATACGCGTACGCACGAGTACCGTAGCCGCGCCTGATTGAGCGCCGGATCTGCCCCGCCGTTTCTTCGAAGCGGCGAATCGCGAAAAGCGCCCCTCGGGGCGCTTTTTCTTTTTTGCACGACCGTGTATGGTTTAAGCAAACTTTACCGGCCCGACGTGAAAATTTTCCGGTGTCGATACAACCGATATCTGTCCGGGGCAGACAAAACGTTGATAAATATGAATATTTCTCTTTGGCACGCTCTCTGCTTATCAAAGAAGTCACTCCCGACTGCACGGCGCAATCAGAGCCGGTGAAGTTTGCCTGATCCAAAGCAGTTGCCATCGCACCTGTCGACACGCGCGTGATGTCTGAGCGAAGCGCGTGCCGGCAGGGATTTCCGATCAATTGAAAAGTGCGTCCGCCATGCCACACGCCCTGATTGTCGAAGACGATCCCAATAGCCTGTCCGGGCTGTCCGCCATCCTGGCCGCCGACGGTTTCTCCGTCGACACCGCCACGACGCTCGCTGAAGCGCGCGCCGCGCTGGCGCGCTTTATCCCCGACGTCGTTCTCGTCGACCTGAACCTGCCGGACGGCAGCGGGCTCGACCTGCTCCAGCATCTGCCCGCGCAACCGCCCGGCGGCGCCCTGCCCGTCATCGTCATGACCGGCAACGCAACCGTCGAAAGTGCGATCGAGGGCTTGCGGCACGGCATCTGGGACTACCTGTTGAAGCCGGTCAACATTCCGCGTCTGCGCAGCCTGCTCGCGCGCATCCCCCGTCCTTACGAGCTGACCGAAGAGGTTCAGACGCTGCGCGCGGCGCTGCGTCTCATGGGCCGGTTCGGGCCGATGGTCGGCCGCAGCAGCGCGATCCAGCATGTCTACGACACGATCGAGCACATCGCGCCAACAGAAGCCGCCGTCCTGATCTCGGGCGAATCCGGCGCGGGCAAGGAAGTGGCCGCGCGCACGCTGCACGAGATGAGCCGGCGTCGCAAAGGTCCGTTTGTCGTGTTCGACTGCCAGACGGCCGCCGCGACGGCGGGCGACCGGCCGCTCGACAGCCAGCTCTTCGGGCACGAGCGCGGCGCGTTCAGCGGCGCGGATCAACGTGAACCGGGCCTCTTCGAGCAGGCCAGCGGCGGTACGCTGTTTATCGACGAAATTTCCGGGTTGCCGCAGCCGCAGCAGGAAGCGCTGCTGCGCGCACTCGATTCGCAGACGTTCATGCGCGTGGGCGGCACGAATCAGCTCGTGACCGATTTCCGCCTGATCGCGTCGACCCGCAAGGTGCCGCGCGCGGCGGTCGCCGAAGGCTCGCTGAACGAAGACCTGTGGCTGCGTCTGGATGCCGCCGCGCTCAGCCTGCCGCCGCTGCGCGAACGCGGCGACGATGCCGCACTCTTCGCCGAGGCGCTCGTCGACCAGCTCAATCACGAGGCCCATGCTCGCGGCCTCACGGGGACGACGAAGCTGATTGCGCCAAACTTCATCCGCGAATGTCTCGCGTATGACTGGCCGGGCAACGTCCGCGAATTGCAGGATCGCGTGAAGCGCGCGTACATCGCATCGGGCGACGTGCTCGAGTCATTGCACGCCGACGAAGCCGGCACATCCGGCACACGCGAACTCAACGGCAGTCGCGTGCAGGTGACCGTCGGCACACCGCTCGCGGACGTCGAGGAAATGCTGATCCGCGCGACGCTCGATGCAGTGGGCGGTACACGACATCGAGCGGCATCGCTGCTCGGTATCAGTCCGAAAACGCTCTACAACAAGCTGCAGCGGATGCGTCTGAATTAGGACTGTGGTCCCGCAACGGTGAACGACAAAACGCCCGCGTCAGCTCACAACTGGTGAACTGACGCGGGCGTTTTTACGCGCGAACTTCGCCTCAGGGGAACGTGTTACGTAGCAGCGTCTTTGCCTGCTGATATTCCGGCTCGGCCATCAGCCTGCTCCATTTGAGCGCCTTGCCACGCGGGCGCATGGCCTTCAGTCGCTGACGCGATTCCTTCGACGGCGTGAAGCGCAGCGCATCCAGCACCTTTTCGGCTTCTTCGGGCTGGTTGCAGATGAGGACCATGTCGCAGCCCGCCTGCAACGCAGCCGTGGCGGCCTCGGTCAACGTGCCGCCCTGACGCGCGGCTTCCATCGAGAGATCGTCGCTGAAAATCGCACCCTGGAAGCGCAGACGCTCGCGCAGGATGTCCTGCAGCCACACACGCGAAAAGCCGGCTGGCTTCGCGTCGACCTGCGTATAGATCACGTGCGCCGGCAACACCGACGCCAGCGACATTCCGAGCCAGTCGTAAGGCGCGACATCGTCCGCGAGAATCGCTTCGAGCGGACGATCGTCGGTCGGCATCGCGACGTGCGAGTCGGCCCCGGCATAACCGTGCCCCGGGAAGTGCTTGCCGCAGTTCGCCATGCCGGCCAGCGCAAGCCCGTGATTCAGGCTTTTCGCGAGCATCGTGACGACGCGCGGATCGCCATGAAACGCGCGGTCGCCGATCACCTGCGACTGGCCGTAGTTCAGATCGAGCACCGGCGTGAAGCTCATGTCGATGCCGCACGCGCGCAACTCCGACGCGAGCACGTAGCCGACTGCCGTCGTGACCTTCGTCGCGTGGAGCACGTCCCTGTCCCAAAGCGCGCCGAGCCTGCCCATCGCGGGCAGCACCGTGAAGCCGTCGGTGCGAAAGCGCTGCACGCGGCCGCCTTCGTGATCGACGGCGATCAGCAGGTCGTCGCGCACCGCGCGGATCGCATCGGTGAGCGCATGCAGTTGCGCGCGGCCCTCGAAGTGCCGCGCGAACAGGATCACACCGCCGGTCATCGGGTGCGCGAGACGGCGCACATCGTCAGCGGTCAGCTGTTTGCCGACCACATCGAGCATCACGGGTCCAGGAGCATATTTCATCTGATTTGTGGCAACAGGTATGAAGCGCGGCCTGACGCCGCGCTGGATGGATTCGGGTGAAGTTCAGGAAGCAGCAGGACCGGCGACTTCGGCGATCACGAACGACACGGCATAGTCGCGTTCGTCGCTGATCGTCACGCGCGCCGTGATGCCGCGCGCGTCGAGCCACTCGGCCAGTTCGCCCGAGGCGACGACCATCGGCTTGCCGCTCGGCTCGTTGAGCGTCTGCAGCGCGCGCCAGGTCATCGGCCAGCGCATGCCGAGACCGATCGCTTTCGAAAACGCTTCTTTCGCCGAAAAGCGCGTCGCGAGGAACGCAAGACCGCGTGCCGCCGATCGCGCATGGCGGGCGTGATAGATGCGCAGTTCGTCCGCGCCGAGCACTTTCCCGGCAAAGCGGCCGTTGGTGCGCTCCATGACCGCCGCCACGCGGCTTACCTGAACGATGTCGGTGCCAATGCCGTAGATCGTCATGCCGTGGTCGCCGTTTCAGTTATCGAAGGAATCACGCGCTGGCGCCGAGACGCGCGGCGACCATGATCGCCTTCATCTCGCGCACTGCGTTGTCCCAGCCGGCGAAGATCGCATGCGCGACGATCGCGTGACCGATATTCAGTTCGACGATGCCCTCGATCGCCGCGATCTGCTGGACGTTCGTGTAATGCAGGCCATGACCCGCGTTGACCTTGATGCCGAGCGAGCGTCCGAACGCAACGCTACGCACGACGCGTTCGTATTCGCGCTGCTGCTCGCCCGCGTCGTGCGCGTCGGCGTAACGACCTGTGTGAAGCTCGATGACCGGCGCGCCGGCTTCATGCGCCGCGCGAATCTGCGTTTCGTCCGGATCGATGAAAAGCGACACGCGCGAACCCGCGTCCGCGAGTTGACGGCACGCCGCGCGCACGGCCTCGAACTGGCCGGCGACGTCGAGACCGCCTTCGGTCGTCAGTTCCGCGCGCTTTTCGGGCACGAGACAGACGTCATGCGGTTTCACTTCGCATGCGATGTCGAGCATTTCCTGCGTGACGGCGCATTCCAGATTCATCCGCGTTTTCAGGAGCGGGCGCAGCGTGCGCACGTCGGCGTCGACGATATGGCGGCGGTCTTCGCGCAGATGCAGCGTGATCGCATCGGCGCCGGCTTCCTCGGCCGCGAGCGCCGCGCGGATCGGGTCGGGATAGGAGGTGCCGCGCGCGTTACGCAGCGTGGCGACGTGATCGATGTTCACACCGAGGTCGATCACGCCAGGAGACGTCAGAAAGAAGCTCATAGGCTCTGCAGGTCGATCAATATCTGGCGCGTCGCGAGCGGCGTGCCGGCAAGGTAGGTATTGAGCAGGAAGCGCATCAGTGTCCTGCTCTGCGAGATTGTCTGAGGACGATGGTAATCGTCCTGCTCCATGTCGAGCAATGTCTGTCCGGCAATCACCGGCCATTGCGCGGGAAGCTCACCGGACGCTTCACGCACGCCGCGCTCCGGATCGAACACATAGCGTCCGTCCGCCACGACCGCGCGACGCGTGACGGTACGATCGAGCGCCATCGCATAGCCAGTTTCCCGCAGCAGCACGCGCTCGAACGAACGCAGCACCTGCACGGGCGGCTCGTCATGCGCGAGACGCGTCATCGTGACGACATAGTGATGGAACAGTTGCGGATGCGGATCTTCGCGTGCGCAGAATTTGACGAGCAGCTCGTTCACGTAGAAGCCGCACAGGAGCGCGTCACCCGCGAGCGGCAGCATGCCGCCGACCCACTCCGCGCCCGTCAACGTGCGCACTTCCGACTTGCCGGACCACGACAGCGCGAGTGGCTGGAACGTCTGCAGGACACCGCGCAGCGCCGAATGCGGACGCTTCGCGCCTTTCGCGACGAGCGCGAGACGGCCGTGATCGCGCGACAGCACGTCGACGATCAAGCTGGTTTCGCGATACGGATAGCTATGAAGGACAAATGCGGGCTGTTCGGCGACCCGGTAATCGGACGCCGACGCGCGCGAAGGACGGCGCGCGGGCGCCTTGCGCGCCTCGCCTTCGCCGCTGCTTTTCGCAGAAGAGGATTTGCGGGCCCGGGAAGGCGCTGGCGCCGGCGCAGCCGGTTCGCCGTCGTCGTCCGGATCGGCGCCGGGTTGCAACGTCACCCAGGCGTCATTCGTACCCATAGGCGCGAAGTCCGGCTTCGTTATCGGCCCAGCCGCTTTTCACCTTGATAAAGGTTTCGAGGTACACGGGGCCGTCGAAGAGCTTTTCCATGTCGAGACGCGCTTCGGTGCTGATCTGTTTCAGCTTCGCGCCTTTCTGGCCGATGATCATCGCCTTGTGCGTGTCGCGCTCGACCATGATCGTCGCGAAAATACGGCGCAGGCGCCCTTCCGTCTCGAATTTGTCGATCAGCACGGTGCTCGTGTACGGCAGTTCGTCGCCCGTCCAGCGGAAGACTTTTTCGCGCAGGATTTCCGCGGCAAGAAAACGCTCGCTGCGATCGGTCAGATCGTCTTCGCCGTAGATCGGCGAGCCTTCCGGCAGGAACGGCTTCACCGTCGACATCAGGCGCCTGATGTCGTCGGGGTTCTTCGCCGACAGCGGCACGATCTCGTTGAACTGGCGCAGCGCGCTCACCTGTTGCATGAAGGGATACAGACTGTCCTTGTCGGACACGCGGTCGAGCTTGTTCGCGATCAGCAGCGTGGGCACCGACGGCGGGATCAGGTCGAGCACCTTCTGGTCGTCCGGACCGAAACGGCCGGCTTCGATCACGAACAGGATGGCGTCGACGGATGTCAGCGTCGAGGTGACCGCGCGATTGAGCGAACGGTTCAGCGCGCCGCTGTGCTTCGTCTGGAAACCCGGCGTATCGACGAAGATGTACTGCGCGTCTTCGAGCGTGTGAATGCCGGTGATGCGATGGCGCGTGGTCTGCGCCTTGCGCGACGTGATGCTGACTTTCTGGCCGACAAGCGCGTTCATCAGCGTCGATTTGCCGACGTTCGGGCGGCCGACGATCGCGACCATGCCGCAACGAAAACCAGGGGGATTGGGAGCGTTCATATTCGGGCTACAGCAGGTTCGGGTGGACGCGCGGCAGGGGTACGACCCGTGCGGCGCGCTGGATGCATCAATGGCCGGCGTCGGCGGCGCGCGTTTGCACCGCGCCTGCTACACCGGGTTCGAGTTCGGCTTCGTCCGGTGTGCCGGCAACGCCCGACGCCGGTTCGCGGCTGCGAAGCGTGAGCTTGTCGGTGGCGATGCGACTGACGTCGGCTTTGTCGGTGGCTTTGTCGGTAACTTTATCGCTGCGATCGACTTTGTCCTGCGACTGCGCGGGCTCGCTGTATTCGACATGAGCGGCGCGAATCACGGCAAGCGGCAGCGAGGGTGGCACGCTCGCGGGTTCGTTCGCGGCGCTCGCGCCGTCTGGCACGGTCTGTGCCGCTCGTGCTTCGCCACGCCCGGCGCGCTCCGACGATTTTCGATGATCCGGCGCGCGTAGATCCAGCGCGGTCTGCACGCCCGCGACGCCCGGCACGATCTCCGGCTCCGCGCGCTTCGCAGCACGGGCGCCCTTCGAGCGCTTCGGTTTCGTGACCAGCGCGGGCGCGGCTGCCATGACTTCGTCGAGCGCCTTCTTGGCCGCGGCCTGCTCGGCCGCGCGACGGCTGGCGCCCGAGCCCGACACCTTCACATCCAGCTTCGGCACCGTGCATTCGACTTCGAACTGCTGATTGTGCGCCGCACCATGTGTCGCGACAACCGTATAGGTCGGCAACGCGATCTTGTGACCCTGCAGGTATTCCTGAAGCAACGTCTTGGAGTCTTTGCCGAGCGTGCGCGGATCGATGTGGTCGAGAATCGGCACATACAGACGTTTGATGACTGTCTGCGCGGCGTCGAAACCGCCGTCGAGGAAAACCGCGCCCAGCACGGCTTCCAGTGTATCCGCAAGAATCGACGGGCGACGGAAACCGCCGCTGCGCAACTCGCCCTCGCCGAGACGCAATCCTTCGGAAATATTCAGGGCCTGAGCAATTTCATACAGCGACTGCTGCTTGACCAGATTGGCGCGGACGCGCGACAGATCGCCTTCGTCCAGCTTGCTGAAACGTTGGAACAATAGCGCGGCCACCGCGCAATTCAGAACGGAGTCGCCGAGAAACTCGAGCCGTTCATTATGCGTAGCACTGTGACTGCGGTGAGTTAAAGCCTGACGCAACAATTCCGCATTGCGAAATTCGTAGCGCAAACGGCTTTCCAACGGAGATAGGGGCATGTGCAGAGTATAACGCGGGCGCCTGCCCCGGCGAAGACGCGGGACGGCCGACGAAAAAGCGTGGTGAAGCGACGTTACCGCACGTTCTTAAAGTAGCGTGCTAACACGCCGCGCGCTGTGCGCGGCGTGCGATGCGGCCCGGTTGCCACGCGATCAGTTGAAGGAACCGATGCGCTTGAGACTGCTGAAGTTCATCCAGACGAAGAACGCGCGACCGACGATGTTCTTGTCCGGCGCGAAACCCCAGTAGCGGCTGTCCGCACTGTTATCGCGGTTGTCGCCCATCATGAAATAGTTGCCTGGCGGTACCTTGCAGATCACGCCCTGCGCGTTATACGTGCAGTTGTCGCGATATGGGTAATCTTCCGCGCCGACGATGAACGGCGGAACCGCCGGATTGTTCAGGATCGCGTTCTTGCGTCCGTCGAGATCTTCTTCGAACTGCTTCGCGTAGCCAATGCGCTCTTCGTCGAAGTAATCCGGCAGCGCCGTTTCAGGCACCGGCTTGCCGTTGATCGTGAGCTTCTTGTCCTGATACGCGACGACATCGCCCGGCAAACCGATCACACGTTTGATGTAGTCGACCGATTCGTCTTTCGGATAGCGGAACACGACGACGTCGCCGCGTTCGAGCGGACGGCCCTGCGTGATTTTCGTGTTGATAATCGGCAGACGAAGACCGTAATCGTACTTGTTGACGAGGATGAAGTCGCCGACGACCAGCGTAGGCACCATCGAACCCGACGGAATCTTGAACGGCTCGACGACGAACGAGCGTACGACGAATACGACGAGAATCACCGGGAAAAAGCTCGCCGAATATTCGAGCCACCAGGGCTGGCGCAACTTTTCGTCACGCAGACGCGCACGCGTTTGCGGCGCGTTTTCATCGGCGAAACGCTCGCCAACACGCGCCTGCTGGCGGTCGAACTCGGCGACCGCAGCGTCGGCGGCGCGGCGCCTTCGCGGGATGAAAACCAGTTTGTCTGCGACCCAGGCGATGCCCGTTACGACGACGAGCACAAAAAGAATCAGCGCAAAATTCATGGGGTTCCGTTTCTTCTCTTATTTGTCTTCGACACGCAGGATTGCGAGGAAAGCCTCTTGCGGGATTTCCACCGACCCGACCTGCTTCATCCGTTTCTTGCCTGCTTTCTGCTTTTCCAGCAACTTCTTCTTGCGTGAGATATCGCCGCCATAGCACTTCGCCAGCACGTTCTTGCGCAACGCCTTGATGTTCTCACGCGCGATGATGTTCGCACCGATCGTTGCCTGAATGGCCACGTCATACATCTGACGCGGAATCAGCTCGCGCATCTTGGCCGCGACTTCACGGCCACGGTACTGGCTCTGCGAACGGTGAACGATCACCGACAGCGCATCGACCTTGTCGCCGTTGATCAGCATGTCGACCTTTACCACGTCTGCCGCGCGATATTCCTTGAACTCGTAGTCCATCGACGCATAACCGCGCGACGTCGACTTCAACCGGTCGAAGAAGTCGAGCACGATCTCGCCCATCGGAATTTCGTACGTCAGCTGAACCTGACGACCGTGATACTGCATGTTGATCTGGTTGCCGCGCTTGTTGGTACAGAGCGTGATGACCGAACCGACATATTCCTGCGGCATGTACAGGTTGACCGTGACGATCGGCTCGCGTACTTCCTCGATCCTCGACGGGTCCGGCATTTTCGCCGGATTCTCGACCATGATGACCGTGCCGTCGCGCTGCAGGACTTCGTACACGACGGTCGGCGCCGTGGTGATGAGGTCCATGTCGAACTCGCGCTCGAGCCGTTCCTGGACGATCTCCATGTGCAAGAGGCCAAGGAAGCCGCAACGGAAGCCGAAGCCCAGTGCCTGCGACACCTCCGGCTCGTACTGCAGCGAAGCGTCGTTCAGCTTCAGCTTTTCGAGCGATTCGCGCAGGGCGTCGTACTGGTTCGCCTCGACCGGATAGAGGCCGGCAAACACCTGCGGCTTCACTTCCTTGAAGCCCGGCAGCGGTTCAGCCGCTGGACGGTTCACGAGCGTGACGGTGTCGCCCACCTTCGCGGCTGGCAACTCCTTGATGCCCGCGATGATGAAGCCCACCTGCCCCGCCGACAGCACCTCGAGATTCTTCGACTTCGGCGTGAACACGCCGATGTGCTCGACCGGATACTGCGCGCCGGTCGCCATCATGCGGATGCGGTCCTTCGGGCGCAGCGTGCCGTTCACAATGCGCACCAGCATCACCACGCCGACGTAGTTGTCGAACCACGAATCGATGATCAGCGCCTGCAGCGGCGCCGCGGTGTCGCCCCTCGGCGGCGGCACTTTCGCGATCAGCGCTTCGAGCACGTCTTCGACGCCGAGACCGGTCTTCGCGCTGCAACGCGTGGCGTCGGTCGCGTCGATGCCGATTACGTCCTCGATTTCCTCGATCGCGCTTTCCGGGTTCGCCGCGGGCAGATCGATCTTGTTCAGCACAGGCACGACTTCGACGCCGAGCTCGATCGCCGTATAGCAGTTCGCGACCGTTTGCGCCTCGACGCCCTGACTGGCGTCGACGACGAGCAGCGCGCCTTCACACGCCGACAGCGAGCGGCTGACTTCATATGAGAAATCGACGTGCCCCGGCGTGTCGATCATGTTGAGGTTGTACACCTTGCCGTCGCGTGCGCGATAGGAGAGCGCCGCCGTCTGCGCCTTGATGGTGATGCCGCGCTCACGCTCGAGATCCATCGAGTCGAGCACCTGCGATTCCATTTCGCGGTCGGAGAGACCGCCACACAGCTGGATGATGCGATCGGCGAGCGTCGACTTGCCATGGTCGATGTGCGCAATGATCGAGAAATTACGAATATGATCCATTCAGTACCGATCAAGCAAAAAAGGCGCGCTCGGACGATTGCGGAGCACGCCTTGTAAGTAGGTGAAAAACCGGACTATTTTAGCCGAAAAGGCCTTCGCCCGGCGCTTTTTGCGGGACGGCCAGCCAGGTGGCCAGGGTGTGTGCATGCGCGTGCGGAGCTCGCGGGTCCCTTTCACTGCGCGGAGCGGTCAGGCGTGACGCGCGCCATGAGCGCGGCACGGACGCGCGCTTCGTCGAAATGATAGTGGCACAGTTCGACGCCATCGCAGATCAGAACAGGGACGTGCTCATTGTAACGGGCTTCGAGCACCGGGTCGGCATCGATGTCGATCACGTCGACATGCGTGCCGAACTCGGCCAGCAAAGGCTCGAGCGCTGCATGCATGTCGTCGCACAGATGGCACCACGTGCGCCCGTAGAGCGTCAGCGGTGCCGCCATCGTCACTTCTGCGCCGGCGCCGAACGCGGACGGATCGGCACGAACTGCGTATTGTCGCCGCGGCGCACGAGCAGCGCCGTCATCTTTTGCGGGTCGAGATGCGACGTGGCGTCTTCGAACTCCTTCGCGTTCGAGACGTCGGTATCGCCGACACGCAGAATGATGTCCCCCTTCTGCAACCCGACTCGCGCGGCTGGGCCCTCCGCCGCGTCGATCTGCACGCCTCCGCGCAGTTTCAATGCTTTCAGCTGATCGGAAGGAATATCACTGACCGCGAGACCCAGCGCGTTCGTGGCGCGCTGCTTCGGCGGCGGCGTTTTCTTCGTATCGGCCTTCGCGGTCTTGTCCGGCTGCATCTCCGCGATCGTGACCGGCAGGTCGCGCGTCTTGCCCTTGCGCCAGATCGTGATGGTTGCCTGCGTACCCGGCTTCGTGTCACCGACCATCCGTGGCAGATCCGTCGCGGTATCGACCGGATGACCATTGAACTTCAGGATGATGTCGCCCGGTTGCACACCCGCCTTGTCCGCGGGACCGCCCGGCTCGACGCTGCTCACAAGCGCACCCTGCGCCCTCGGCAAGCCGAGCGAATCGGCCACGTCCTTCGTCACCTCGCCGATCGCGACGGCGATGCGGCCACGCGTCACCTTGCCGGTCGTCTTCAGCTGGTCGGCCACGCGGATCGCTTCGTCGATTGGAATCGCGAAGGAAATGCCCATGAAGCCGCCCGTACGGCTGTAAATCTGCGAATTGATGCCGATCACCTCGCCCTGCATGTTGATCAGCGGGCCGCCCGAGTTGCCCGGATTCACCGCGACATCAGTCTGGATAAACGGCAGATAGTCGCCCGTATCACGGCCCTTCGCGCTCACGATACCGGCGGTGACCGTGTTTTCGAGCCCAAACGGCGAGCCGATCGCGACGACCCATTCACCCACGCGCACCTTGTTCGAATCGCCAATCGTGACGGCCGGCAGGTTCGCGGCATTGATCTTCACAACCGCAACGTCCGTGCGATCGTCGACACCGATGAGCTTCGCCTTGAACTCGCGCTTGTCGGTAAGTGTGACGTAGATCGTGTCGGCATCGTCGACGACGTGCGCATTCGTCATCACGTAACCGTCAGCTGACAGGATGAAGCCCGAGCCGACGCCACTGTTCTGTTCGGTATCGCCACCGCCACCGCTGTCGGGCGTGTCCTGCTGGCCCTGGTTGCCACCACTACCGCCTCCACCACCGCGGGGCTGTGTATCAGGCGATTGCGGCGATTGCGGCATCGGAATACCGAAGAAGCGCCGGAAGAACTCTGACATGTCGCCATCGTCCATGCCCGGTGGCAGACCTCGCGTCGAACTCGACACGCGCGAGGTCGTGCGGATGTTCACGACGGCGGGCCCAACCTTGTCAACGAGGTCGGTAAAGTCGGGAAGACTGGCTGCAGGCGCCGCCAGCGCCGTGTGCGGCACGAGCGGCAGACACACTGCCACCACCGCGGCTGCAAGGAAATTGCGCACCGAGAAGTTCGTCATAAGGTCTTGAGCCGGAGGATTACTTTGTAGCCTTGTATTCTATGGCAGACGCAAATTGCTGCAACGTGGCCTGGGGCACTTCCCCGAGCAAGGTAATCCAGAAATCGCCGTGGCGCTTCACGAGCACATGCGTTGCACCACTACTGCCCGACCCCTCCTTGCGCGTGTTCTTTTCGACAGGTTCGACGAAGATCGAAATGGCCGCGAGACCGTCCGAAAACACCGCCTGATCGACCGGAATGGTCGGATCGCCAGCGTCGCGCGCGGCCATCGGGCGGCGCAACTCACGAATCTTGCGGAAACCCGGAACAGTCGGCGACATCTGCCAGCCTTGCGCTTCCATGTCGACTGGTTCGATTGGCGGATGCACCACCGTCCACCCGGCCGTGTTGTGAATGCCGTTGACGATTGCAGCCTTGTCGACCGGCACGCCGATGCGGATCTGCGAAAACGACAGCTGTTCGAGCACCTGACCAGCCGGATCAAGCGTCTGCGCACGCAGCAGCAGCCCGGTTTTCGTGTCGGCCCACAGTTTGTAGGCGTAGCGGTACGCGTCCTTCGGATCGAGTTCGATTACCTGGCTGTCGATTCCGGCCACGCGATCGGCGCCAAGCAGCTTCGGTTCATAGACCGACAGCACCTGATCGACCGGCGCGGACAGGAGCGCGGGGAACGAATCCTTGTTCTGACGCTTTTCGACGACGCACAGATGACGTTCGGGCACGAACGTATAGAGGTCGTCGTTATGGCGCAGCATCTTGCGCGGCTTGCCGTCGAGGCTTTCCAGCTGCTCGTATTCGCCGTCGTTGCGCGTCGCGTAATGCGAGATGCGCGACGACTGCACGAACGAACCGCGCTGATAGACGAACGCACCCTCGTAATTCTGCTGCTGCGCAGCCTGATGGATGCGATTGAGCCACTCGGCCGCCGTGCGATGGTCGGTCGCCGGATCCTGGGATTGTGCGAAAACGCGGGATGTTACGGAAAGCAGTACGGCTGCACAGAACAGAAATGCCGGCAGCCGCCCCCAGTTTGTCGTTTTATTGAACTGCGGAGTCTGCATCAACTATTGGTCCTGCGAGGTCACGGCAGCGGCAGCACGGATCAGCGGCATCGAGCCCGGAACGACCGGCTGCTGGGCGAACTGCTGGTGGGCTTCCAGATACTGGTCAAGATTGGCGTCACGGATGATGTTCACATCCTGCATGGCCGGCTGCACGTTCGCGACCGGCACCGAGGCCATCGCCACACGCTGCATGGAAGATACCGAAGCCATCTGCGCGCCACCGGACGTACCGACACCTTGCAGTTGCGGAACGACGATCCACGTGAGCGTTGCCGCGGCGGCGGCTACTGCAAACGTCGGCAAAACCCGCCGGCGCAGCGCCAGCAAACGTTGCGCGACTGGCATCGGCGCAGGCGCGAGCACGTGCGCTTCCGATTCGAAGCGTGCCGCAAAACCCGCCATGAACGCCTGACTGGCAGCCGGACTGACGGCCAGATCGTCGGAACGCAATGCGTCGCCGATCAGGTGGTAATCCGCCCACATCCCACGGTCTTCACGATTCAGATCCGCGATAAATTTGTTCAGATGCTCTTCGCCGGACAGCTCTCCGTCGACAAAAGCGGACAGACGCTCGCCTCGCGAGCTTGCTTGCGATTGCATCGAGACCGACCCCATGATGCTCCCCATCTTGCTGACACTCATAGTGACACCACCTAACCCAGATACTGCGCCCTTGCCCGTCCGGCTAGCTGGCTATTACCAGCGCTTGCCCTCGGGTGTGTCAAGCAACGGACGCAATTTTGCCGCAATGGCTTCGCGAGCGCGAAAAATTCGCGATCTGACGGTACCGATAGGGCATCCCATCATCTCAGCGATTTCTTCGTAACTCAAACCTTCAATTTCACGAAGAGTAATGGCAGTGCGCAGCTCTTCCGGTAAAACCGCCATTGCAGCATTGACCGTCTCGGCGATCTGCTTGCTCATCAACATCGACTCAGGCGTGTTGATATCCCTTAGTTGGTCGGCATCCGAGAAAGTTTCAGCTTCTTCAGCATCCGCTTCGGTCGACGTCGGCGCGCGCCGGCTCTGGGTCGCAAGGTAGTTCTTTGCCGTGTTCACCGCAATACGGTACAACCACGTATAAAACGCGGATTCGCCCCGAAACTGGGGAAGTGCCCGATATGCCTTGATAAAGGCATCCTGGGCCACGTCCTCGACCTCGGCGGGGTCCCGCACGAGGCGCGAGATCAGCCGGATGATCTTGCGGTGGTATTTGGTGACCAGAAGCTCGAACGCGGCCTTGTCGCCCTTCTGGACGCGCTCGACCAGCACCTGATCAATTTCTTTTTCGCTCACCTGATAAATCCGTTAGCTATAGGGTGCATGGCGGGGCACCATTGTAGCGTCCCCATCATCGCGTCACGTTACGCCGGTAACAGTGGTTACAGTCTTTATAGTGAAGTTGGGGAGCCGCGCCGGCCAAGGACCGACAGTTCGAGGAAGACGCTGGCCGGAACTGCGTCGGCCGCAATAAACAACGGTTTGAGGGGCCCGGTCTCCCCGGCAATCGCAAGAATGAGGAGCCGGTTGCTCCACTGCGAACAGCCGGTTATCCGGGCCTGAACGGGTGTTGCATCGCGCTCGTTCCATAACCACAGACCATTTGCCCCGATTCTCAACCATCGCGGCTGGGTACGCTCCCAACCGCGTGCGCTGGCCGCGAGCAGAATGAAAACGGTGAAAACCAGAGGTAGCGCCGGCCCGGCGCCAGGACGCGGCGCGAGGCAGGTGAACATGGCCGAGGTCGCGATCATGACGAAAATCGCGATCGCCCAGCGCACCGCCGGGGAACGCCGCAGCGCGATGCGCCGGTGCGATCCGTCTGACGGCGCCGATCCGGCAAGATACGCCGGACCGGCTGTCTCAACGTGAACCGTCAAGCCGTCAGGCGCGCTTGAAGACCAGCGTGCCGTTCGTGCCGCCGAACCCGAAAGAGTTCTTCAGCGCGACGTCGATCTTCATTTCCCGCGCGGTGTTCGCGCAGTAATCGAGATCGCAGGCCGGGTCCTGGTTAAAGATGTTGATGGTCGGCGGCGAGATCTGATGATGCACGGCCAGCACGGTAAACACCGATTCGAGCCCGCCCGCGCCGCCGAGCAGATGCCCGGTCATCGACTTGGTGGAATTGACGACCATGTTCTTCGCGTGATCGCCGAAGGCGCGCTTGATGCCGGTTGTCTCAGCCAGATCGCCCAAAGGCGTCGAAGTACCGTGCGCGTTCAGGTAGGTCACCTGATCCGCGTTGATACCCGCGTTCTTCATCGCAGCCAGCATGCAGCGGCGTGCGCCGTCGCCATCCTCGAGCGGTGCGGTCATGTGGTACGCGTCGCCGCTCATGCCGTAACCGGACACTTCCGCGTAAATCTTCGCGCCACGTGCCTTGGCGTGTTCGTACTCTTCCAGCACCATCACGCCCGCACCCTCACCCAGCACGAAACCATCGCGGTCCTTGTCCCACGGACGGCTTGCCGTCGCGGGATCGTCGTTACGCTGCGACAGCGCGCGCGCCGCCGCAAAGCCGCCGACACCGAGCGGCGATACCGTCGATTCCGCGCCGCCTGCGATCATCACGTCGCAGTCGCCGTATTCGATCAGGCGCGAGGCTTCGCCGATGCAGTGCAGGCCGGTCGTACAGGCCGTGACGATCGCGAGGTTCGGGCCTTTAAGGCCGAACTTGATCGACAGATGGCCGGAGATCATGTTGATGATCGACGCCGGCACGAAGAACGGCGAAATCCGGCGCGGACCGCGATTCAGCAGTTCGGTCTGCGTGATTTCGATCATCGGCAGGCCGCCGATACCCGAACCCACGACCACGCCGACGCGTTCCGCGTTTTCCCCGGTGATTTCGAGGCCGCTGTCGTGCATCGCCTGAATGCCGGCAGCGACGCCGTAATGGATGAACGTATCCATGTGGCGCGCTTCCTTACCGGGGATGTAGTCCTCGATATTGAAGCCCTTGACCTCGCCGGCGAAGCGGGTCGAGAAGTTCGATGCGTCGAACTTCGTGATGTCGGCAATGCCGGATTTGCCGGCGACCAGATTGGCCCAGCCGTCGGCAACATTATTGCCAACAGGCGAAATCAGCCCCAGGCCTGTAACAACAACTCGACGACGGCTCACGGTAACCTCGTTTTCATAAATGACAAAAGCAAAAGCCACAGCGGCCACAGGAACATGCCCTGTGAGCCCTGTGGCTGTTAACCTGGCAAAATCGTCCGAATGACCTTAGGCCTTGACGTTTGCGCGGGCGTAGTCGATCGCTTGCTGGACGGTCGTGATTTTCTCGGCTTCTTCATCCGGAATTTCCATGCCGAATTCGTCTTCGAGGGCCATCACGAGTTCGACCGTGTCGAGCGAGTCAGCGCCGAGGTCGTTCACGAACGATGCTTCGGTCTTGATTTCTGCTTCGGCAACGCCCAGTTGTTCTGCGACGATCTTCTTGACGCGCTGTTCGATATTGTCCATTACCCCTCCAAGGGAAATAAGTTCAAAAATGCAGGTGCGCGCATTTTATCAGGTTTGACACGCTAAAAAAGCGGCGCGCACGGTTGCTGACCCACCACCCACGGCACGTTTACCCGAAAGGTATAAGCCGGTGATGAAAAACGAAAACTTTTACGACATATACATGCCGCCATTCACGTGCAGCGTCGTGCCCGTGATGTAGCCAGCATGCGGTGAAGCCAGAAACACGACGGCGTGCGCGATATCTTCCGGGCTGCCCAGACGGCCAAGCGGAATCTGCGTTTTAAGCGCGGTTTGCTGCTCTTCGGGCAGGGATTTCGTCATGTCGGTATCGATGAAACCTGGCGCCACGCAATTGACCGTGATGTTGCGGCTGCCGATTTCGCGCGCGAGCGCCCGCGTCATGCCCGCGACACCGGCCTTGGCCGCCGCGTAGTTCACCTGCCCCGGATTGCCCGCCGAGCCGACCACCGACGTGATGTTGATGATCCGGCCGCCGCGCGCCTTCATCATCGGACGCAGCACGGCGCGCGACAGACGGAAAACCGACTTGAGATTGGTGTCGACCACCGAATCCCATTCGTCGTCTTTCATGCGCATGGCCAACTGGTCCTGCGTGATGCCGGCATTGTTCACGAGTACGTTGAGCGCGCCGAATTCCTTCACCGTGCCGTCGATCAGCGCTTCCGCAGCCGCTGCGTCGTTCACGTCCAGCACGGCGCCGCGGCCGTTCACGCCTTCGGCCCTGAATGCTTCGGTGATCGCGGCCGCCCCCGCTTCGCTCGTGGCCGTGCCGATCACGGTCGCACCCTGGCGCGCCAGTTCAAGCGCGATCGCCCGGCCGATGCCGCGCGAAGCGCCCGTCACAACAGCGATCTGCTTGTCGAGAGTCTTTTCCATCTTGATGTCCGGATTGCCCGTGAAAGTCCGGGCTGAAATAATCGTTGAATCTGCTGCCGGGGCAGCAGACTTGCGCCCGCTACCCACCGCAAAGGCGAATTACGCCGTCGCGAGCTTGAGCGCTTCGTCGAGCGATGCCGGATCGACGATCGATGCGCCGACGAGGTTGCCGTCGATGCGCTTCGTCAGCCCCGCCAGCACCTTGCCCGGCCCGCATTCGATGACGTGCGTGACGCCCTGACCCGCCATTGCCTGCACGCACTCCACCCAGCGCACCGCCCCGGCGGCCTGGCGCACGAGCGCGTCCTTGATGCCGGCCGGTTCGGCCACGATGGCAACGTCAACGTTATTGATGACAGGAATCGCCGGCACCTGAATGTCCACGTCCGCCAGATACGCACGCAACTGGTCCGACGCCGGCTTCAGCAGCGACGAGTGGAACGGCGCGGAAACCGGCAACGGCAGCGCGCGCTTCGCGCCCTTCGCCTTCGCGACTTCACATGCCTTTTCGACGGCCGCCTTGTGACCCGCGATGACGACCTGCGACGGCGCGTTGAAATTCACCGCCTCGACAACGCCTGCCGACGACGCTTCGGCGCAAACCGCACGCACCGTATCGTCATCGAGACCAAGAATCGCGGCCATGCCGCCCTGGCCGACCGGCACCGCCGTCTGCATTGCCTGCGCGCGAAAGCGCACGAGCGGAACCGCATCGCGGAATGCGAGCGCGCCGGCCGCAACCAGAGCGGTGTATTCGCCGAGGCTGTGCCCCGCGACGATCGCCGGCGCCGGGCCACCGGCCGCCTGCCACGCGCGATAGATCGCATAGGCGGCGGTCAGCATGACCGGCTGGGTATTGGTAGTGAGATTCAGATCGTCGGCCGGGCCTTCGGCAATCAGCTTGCCGAGATCCTGACCGAGCGCGTCGGAGGCTTCCTGAACCGTCTCGCGCACGATGGCGTGATCGGCGAATGCATTGAGCATGCCGACCGACTGCGAGCCCTGACCAGGAAAAACGAACGCAAATATCATATCGTCCTCAAATTCAATGAGAAGTGGAGCCGCGCACGCGACATCGCCATGAGACAGGGCAACCGGCAGCGAAATGTCGCGCTGGCCGCAAGCCTGTCGATCAATAGCGGATGACCGATGCGCCCCACGTAAAGCCGCCGCCCACGCCTTCGATCAGGACGTTCTGACCGCGCTTGATGCGCCCGTCGCGAACCGCGACGTCGAACGCGAGCGGAATCGATGCCGCCGACGTGTTGCCGTGCTCGCCGACGGTGACCACCATCCGCTCCTGCGGAAGACCGAGCTTGCGACACGTGCTTTGCATGATGCGGATGTTGGCCTGATGCGGAATCAGCCAGTCGATCTGCTCAGGCGCGAGGTTGGCCTTGGCGAGCGCTTCGATCGCAACCTTCTCCAGCACGTTGACGGCGAGTTTGAACACCGCCGGGCCGTCCATGTGCAGGAACGCGCTGCCCGCCACCACGCCGCCGTTCACGTTCCCCGGCGTGCACAGAATCTTCGCGTGGCTGCCATCGGCATGCAGCGCGCTCGCGAGTACGCCCGGTTCTTCGGACGCTTGCAGGATGACTGCGCCGGCGCCGTCGCCAAACAGCACGCACGTGGTCCGGTCGTTGAAATCGAGAATGCGCGAAAACGTCTCGGCGCCGATCACCAGCGCCGTACGATGCTGCCCGCTGCGAATGAAACTGTCGGCGATGGCAACTGCGTACGCGAAGCCGGAACACACGGCCTGCACGTCGAACGCCGCGCCGTTATTTTTGATACCGAGCTTGTTCTGCAACAGACACGCCGTGCTCGGAAAAACGAAATCCGGAGTGGACGTAGCGACAATGACGAGATCGATGGACTGCGGGTCGATGTCGGCCGCTTCGATCGCGCGTTGTGAAGCGATCAGCGCGAGGTCGCTCGTGGTGACATCAGGTTCTGCGAAATGGCGGGCATGAATACCCGTGCGCGCGACGATCCACTCGTCGCTTGTCTCGACACCCTGTTTCGCGAGACGTTCAGCCAGATCCTGATTCGTGACGCGTCGGGGCGGCAGATAGCTGCCGGTGCCCAGCACGCGGGAATAAATAGTCGATTGAGCCATTATGCCTTCGAGGATTGCGCAGCGTAGGGATCGGCTGGCTGGCCCGCGACCGGGCTGGCCTGACCCGCGCCGCCTGTCTCCGGATTCACTCCGGGGGCTGCCCCACGCGCTGCCTGTTCGAGAGGACCCGCATTCTCTTCCATCGCGGATGCAAGGCGTTCGAGCACGCCATTTTTGACGGCATCATACCCGCGTTTGATCGCCCACTCAAACGCGTAGGCATCGGCCGAACCGTGGCTCTTGATCACGAGACTGCGCAACCCGAGCAACGCCGCACCATTGTATTGCCGGTGGTCGACGCGCTTCTTGAAACGCATCAATACCGGCAATGCGAGAAAGGCCATCAGCTTCGTGAGCCACGAACGGCCGAACTCTTCCTTGATGATATCGGAAAGCATCTGTGCGAGCCCTTCTGACGTCTTCAGCGCGACATTGCCGACGAAGCCATCGCAGACGATGACGTCGACGGTACCTTTATAGATATCGTCGCCTTCGACATTGCCGCGGAAGTTGAGCGTGCTTGCACGCAGCAGTTCGCCGGCGCGCTTGATCGTCTCGTTGCCCTTGATGACTTCTTCACCGATGTTGAGCAGGCCGATGGTGGGCCGCTCCTTGCCTTCGAGCGCGGACACGAGCGCGTGCCCCATCTCGGCGAACTGCAGCAGATGCTGCGGCTCGCAATCGACATTGGCGCCAAGGTCCAGCATCATCGTGTAGCCGGTGCGGTTCGGCAGGGCGAACGCGATCGCCGGGCG
Organism: Paraburkholderia gardini; assembly: GCF_907164545.1. Classification (NCBI taxonomy): domain Bacteria; kingdom Pseudomonadati; phylum Pseudomonadota; class Betaproteobacteria; order Burkholderiales; family Burkholderiaceae; genus Paraburkholderia; species Paraburkholderia gardini. The sequence continues at coordinate 99,901 of NZ_CAJQZB010000007.1, forward strand.
CTCGATGCCCGGGAGCGTTTTCAGCACGTAACGGGAAACCGCCATCAGCGCGCCTGTGTTGCCGGCGGAGATGAAGGCCTGCGCTTCGCCTTCCTTGACCCGGTTCAGCGCAACGCGCATCGACGAGTCTTTCTTTTTGCGCAGGGCGACTTCGACCGGATCGTCCATGGCGACGATCTCGGTGGCCGCGACGACCGTCAGCGCCGGCTCGTCCAGCGCTTTCAACTTCTTCAGCTGGGCCCGGATCGCGGTTTCGATGCCGACAAGCATCAGGTGCACGTCGGGATGCGAACGAACGAAGTTGACAGCTGCGGGAACGGTCACGGACGGGCCGTGGTCGCCTCCCATGCAATCGATCGTGAGCTTTACAGTCATGGAATGCGACGAATTTCAGGCACAAAAAAGCGGCAGTTGAATGCCGCCTTTTTGTCGAGCCGGGAAAATGTCAAGCGAGCTGATCGCCACGCGACACGCCATTGAACGCAACCGCGGAAGACGCGACGAGTCGGGAACGATTAGTCGTTCTTCGTCTTGACGACTTTCTTGCCGCGATAGTAGCCGTTCGGGCTAACGTGGTGACGCAGATGCACTTCACCCGTGCTCGGTTCGACAGCCAGCGGTGCTGCGACGAGAAAATCGTGCGAGCGGTGCATGCCGCGCTTCGACGGCGACTTCTTGTTTTGTTGAACTGCCATGATAACTCCTAAAAATTTTCCGAATTCTAACACAGCCCGACAAGGCAATCGGCAGTGGCCGACTGGCCAATACGCCGAAATACCATCGCGCTCCCATGCAACCGTTCAGTGCTTTTCGCCGCCCGGACCGCCCCGCTTGAGCCCTTCGAGCGCCGCAAATGGATTCGGCCGTCCGGGTTCGCCACCCTCGCCAGCTTCGTCCCGCGCTGCCTCTTCGCCCTCGCCATCCGCACCGCTTACGCCCGAGACGAGACTTTCGTGAACCTCGGGGCAAACATCGTGCTTCGGCACCAGCGGCAGCGAAAGCAGCAATTCCTCTTCGATCAACCCGACGAGATCGAACTGGCGTGAGCCCACGATCACCTCGACTTCATCCTCATCCAGCGGGAATTCTTCCGCTTCTTCCTCGGTGTTGACTACCCGGTATATCGCGTCGACGTTGAACGCCTGCTCATACGGGGCCAGACAACGCTGACACACCAGCCACGCCGAACCGTGAAGCGCGAGCCGCAGATAAGGCTGCGGACCCTCGGTGCCGTCGTCCTGCAATTCGGGCTGGGTCGACCCTTCCGCCTGCCAGGTGAACGCGGTATCGCGCTCTGGCGCCTCGGCCGGGACTTCGTTTAACATGCGCGGCAGTTGCGAGACGCGCACCACACCCGCAGCCTGCCGGCCGCTTCGCGCGAATTCGAACAGGTCGAGTTCGCGCGGATCGAGAACGGCAGCGGGACCTGCAGGTTTGCCAGGATGTTCAGTCATGTGCGCTCCTGCGTGGATGGCCTTTCGGCCGGGATGATCCGGCATGCTCGGGGCGTTGCCTGTTGCCATATGTCATATGTCATATGCGATGCGCAACAGGTGCGCGCGCAAATAACATAGCGATGAAAAGCCCAAAATCATATCCGTTTTGTCTTTTCGAGTCAAACACTTAAGTCCGCATCCCGAAACCGGTTTGCGGTCCGTCTTTACTGCCTTTGGTCGACCATGCCAGCTCCCCCGAATCGCCCGCCCCGCCTGATTCTCGCATCGAGTTCGCGGTATCGCCGCGAACTGCTCGAGCGCCTGCGGATTCCGTTCGACGTCGTCGTGCCGGACATCGACGAGACGCCGCTCGCGGGCGAAAGCCCCGAAACCACCGCGTTGCGGCTCGCCGAAGCCAAGGCGCGCGCCGTCGCCGGATCCAGTGCGGCAGCCGCATCGCGTACGCTTGTTATCGGCTCCGATCAGGTCGCAACTTACGACGGCCTGCAGATCGGCAAACCCGGCACGCACGCAAAAGCGCTGGCGCAACTGCAGGCCATGCGCGGTCGCGAAGTGCTGTTTCATAGTGCGCTTTGCCTCTTCGACAGCGGATCGGGCCAGGCGCAAACCGTCGATGTCGTCACGCACGTGCGCTTTCGCAACCTGCCGGACGCCGGTCTCGAGGCGTATCTCCTTGCCGAAAAGCCCTATGACGTCGCGGGCAGCGCAAAATCGGAAGGGCTTGGCATTGCGCTTCTCGAAGCAATCGATTCAGACGACCCCACAGCGCTGATCGGCCTCCCGCTGATTGCACTCACGGGCATGCTGCTGGCGGCTGGTTACCCACTTTTTGGTGCACGATGAGCGGCGTTCTCTACCTGATCCCCAATACACTCGGCGAAGGCGACGCGGACGCGCTCGCCGCCGTACTGCCCGCACCGGTTCGCGCACAGGCCGCCGCGCTGCACTATTACATCGGCGAAAACGCGAAGACGACACGAGCGTTCCTGAAGAAAGTCGGCACCGACCGGCCGATTCAGGAAATCGAGATTCGCGAGCTGAACGTGAATACGCCGGCCGGAGAGGTCGAAAAGCTGCTGGCGCCGATTCTTGCCGGAACGGATGCCGGGCTTGTTTCGGAAGCCGGTTGCCCGGCCGTTGCCGATCCTGGCGCGTTGCTCGTACGGCGTGCGCATGAGCGCGGCGTCAAGGTCGTGCCGCTCGTCGGGCCAAGTTCGATCCTGCTGGCGTTGATGGCATCGGGTCTGAACGGCCAGAGCTTTGCGTTTCACGGCTATCTGCCGGTCGACGCAGCGGAGCGCGCGAAGCGTCTGCGCGAACTCGAACAACAGTCGCGCAAGGCGAAGCAGACCCAGATTTTTATCGAGACGCCTTACCGCAACCGCGCACTGGTGGATACGCTGATCGCAACCTGCGCGCCTTCGACGCTCGTCTGCGTCGCGGTCGATTTGACGCTGCCGGAAGAAACCATCGCGAGCCGCTCCGTGGCGGACTGGAAAAAAGCACCGGCCATCGATCTGCACAAGCGACCGGCGATTTTCCTGCTACTGGCGGTCTAGGCGAAGCATCAAGGCGATAACGGCCGCCCGGTCCAGCCCGGTGCCGGCGTGGTACCCGCCGGGTTCCCCTGCCGCGCTGTATGAACAAGCCTGCGGAGTGCGTCAAACCGGTCAACGGCCACTCAGCCACTCATGGTCAATGCAGGCTGAACTTCCCGCCAGCAATCATCGCGTGCACGCCGGCCGCGCCCACTGCCGCGCCGAATTTTCTCGCAACGCGGTCGGTGATGCTTTCCTTCACCGTGTAATCGACGATGTCCGGCGCCTTGATGATCTCGCGCGCGACGTAATCGGTGTCGCCGAGCGCGTCCGCGAGGCCCAGTTCGATGCTCTGCTGGCCGGTCCAGAAGAGACCCGAGAAGATATCCGGCGTCTCATGCAGCCGCTTGCCGCGGCCCTGACGCACGGCATCGATGAACTGCGCGTGGATCTGGTCGAGCATCTCCTGCGCGTGGGCGTCCATCTTCGGCGTTTCCGGCGAGAACGGATCGAAAAAGCCCTTGTTCTCACCCGACGTATGCAGCCGGCGCTGCACGCCGAGCTTGTCCATCAGGCCCGTGAAGCCGAACCCGTCCATCAGCACGCCGATCGAACCGACGATGCTGGCCTTGTCGACATAGATTTTATCGGCGGCAGCCGCGACGTAATAACCACCCGACGCGCACATGTCGTCGACCACGACATAAAGCGGAATCGACGGATATTTGCCCCGCAAACGCCGGATCTCGCGATTGATGATGCCCGCCTGCACCGGACTGCCGCCCGGACTGTTGATGCGCAGGATCACGCCGGCCGTGCCGTCGTCGTCGAACGCGCTCTCGAGCGCGGTATCGATATCGTCCGCGTTTGCGTTGGTGTCGGACGAAATCTCGCCGTCCAGCGTGACGAGCGCCGTGTGGCGCCCGGTCGTCGATACGCGTTCGCCGCTAAAGTCGAACACGCCCCAGACCAGCAGCGCGAGAACACCCAGAAACACGAAGCGGAAAAAGATCTTCCAGCGCCGGGCCGCGCGCTGTTCGGTGATCGCGGCAAGCGCGATGCGTTCGAGCGCCGCGCGCTCCCAGCCCGGCTCCGGTTCAGGCAGGCGGCGGTCCGAACCGGCGGGTTCAATGGGATCAGGATTTTGATTATCGGCCATGCGTCGCAGAATGAAGGATCAAGGGGTGACCGGACGCAATTCGTCGTCCGGAAGCCAGAACACGGCGCGGCCTTCAGGCGTGTCGCGTTCGTCGACCTCGACGGGACGCAGCCTGCCGCCACGGCACGGACCGCCGACACACCGACCGGTGTCCGGCGCATAAATCGCACCGTGCGTAGCGCACATCAAGTATAAACCCGACGATTCGAAGAACTGGCCCTCGGACCAGTCGAGCTCCATCGCCACATGCGCGCAGCGGTTCAGGTACCCATAGGCGCGGCCATCGTAACGCACGAAGAATACAACCGCCTCCCCACCGCCATACGTCGCGGCGTGGCGCACGCCGGCGCCGCCGTCCACCAGCTCACTGGAAGCGCAGATCCAGACCGGCTCGTGAGTCGCGCCGCTCATGCGTTCTCGCGCAACCAGGATGACAGCGACCCCACGCTGTCCGCGACGAATTTCGGCGTCAGCGCCGTCAGCGAAGTGGCCGGATGCGCGCCGTAGCCCACGCCGACGCCCGCCACGCCGGCATTGATCGCCATCTGCAGATCGTGCGTCGTATCGCCGATCATCACCGTGCGCACGGGATCCTGCCCCAGTTCGCGTGTGAGTTCATGCAGCATTGCCGGATGCGGCTTGGAGAACGTTTCGTCGGCGCAGCGCGTGCCGTCGAAGAGGCTCGTCAGGCTGCTCTGGTCGAGTGCGCGGTTCAGTCCTACGCGGCTCTTGCCCGTCGCGACGGCCAGCAGATAACCCGTGTCCCGCAATTCCTGAAGCATCTCGCGCACCCCCGCGAAAAGCTCGGTGGTCTGATCCTTGACCAGATAGTGAAAGCGGTAGCGCTCGGCAAGACGCGGGTAGTCAGCCGGATCGAGCGTCGGCGCGGCGATCTGAAGCGCATCGCGCAGGCCAAGACCGATCACATAGCTCGCGGCCTCGTCAGCGGGCACGGGCAGACCGAGGTCGCGACACGCCGCCTGGATGCTGCGCGCGATGTGCACGGTCGAATCCATCAATGTGCCGTCCCAGTCGAATACGATCAGGTCAAATTGCTCTCGGGCCATGCGGGTTCGTCTCGTTTTGGGGTTGATCACGTAATGCGGTGAGCTGGGCGACGAAGCGCCGGCATTCGGCCGGCAGCGGCGCGTCGAACTGCAGGACGTCGCCGGTGGCCGGATGTCTGAGCTTGAGCCGGTACGCGTGCAGGAACATGCGCTTTAACCCCGGATTCGCGTTCGCGCGCGCCAGCGCCTTGTTCAATGCGAAGTCGCCGTATTTGGCGTCGCCGACGATCGGCAGCTCCAGATGCTGCAGGTGAACGCGAATCTGGTGCGTGCGACCCGTCTTCAACTCCGCTTCGACAAGCGCGTACGACGGCCAGCGATCGATCAGGTTGAACACCGTATGCGACGGCAGGCCGTCCGGCTGCACCCGCACGCGCCGCTCGCCTTCGGGGGTCAGATACTTGTGCAGCGGCTCTTTCACTGTACGCCGGCGCCCCCAGTCGCTCGCCCACTCGCCGTGGACGCACGCATAGTACCGCTTGTCCATCTGGTTCTCGCGGATCTGTTCGTGCAGACCGACCAATGCCGCCCTTTTTTTGGCCAGCATCAACACGCCCGATGTCTCGCGATCGAGACGATGCACCAGTTCCAGGAATTTTGCCTGTGGACGCGCGTGCCGCATCTGCTCGATCACGCCGAACGCAACACCGCTTCCGCCATGCACGGCGACGCCGGCGGGCTTGTCGATCACGAGCATGTGATCGTCTTCGAAGAGGATCTTGAAATCCGCCGACGGCACCGGCGCGTGCGCGGCAGATTCGGTGCCCTGCGCGATCCGGATGGGTGGCACACGGACCAGATCGCCCAGTTGCAGACGATACTGCGCATCGACCCGCCCCTTGTTCACGCGTACTTCGCCGCTGCGCAGGATACGGTAGACATGGCTTTTGGGCACGCCCTTACAGACACGCAACAGGAAGTTGTCGATGCGCTGACCGGCCGCGCCGTCGTCGATCTCGATCATCGAGACCTGGTCGCCTGCGACCGCGCTATTGAGCGATTTCTGGGATATTTTGCCTAACTCTTTCATTATGAATATAATTTGCCCAGCAGTCTGCAAGACCGGCACATTGGACCGGTGCATTCAACCGGTGTATTACACTGGAATGCGGGCGGATTGCGCAGGTGCAAGCGATAAACCGCTATTTTACTTGCGCCAGGGTCTGGCTGCTCACCCTGAAAATGAGATGCAGCGAGTTGCACGCACGGAACCAGCACCCGGCAGGGACGGCGCCCACAGGCGCGTTCGGTCACGGTCGGCTCCGACGGTAACGGAATGTTGGCAAAAAAGAATTTATCCGGTGAGCGTAGGTCGCGGGCGGTCTGATGGCCCCGCGTGATGCTCCTGGTTGCGAATATACGGCGTGCGCCCGAGCGCGTCCTGCAGAGAATGCGGGGCATGGCGACGTCAAAATGAGGCGAGACACCCCGAGTGGGAAGTCGGGCGTTTTGAGCAAGCTTCCCGCTGCGGCATGGCCGCAGCCTTCGTCCGGATGGTCCTGCGCACAGCTGGCGCGCCGGAAGGACACATGAAGGCGATGCAGGTCGGACTGCCAGAACCCCCGGCGTGTCGTGCCGTTATTTGAAGCCGTATTCGCGTGTGCCCAGCGGCACCGTGTCCGTATGCCGGACCGGCCCCGTATCTGGCAATTCTCCCACCATCGTTCCCGCTCCAGCGTGCTTGTGAAAACACAATAAGGCGCGGCATGCCGCTGCCCTCGACGTTCCGGCTGACAACCGGCACGCGGGCAGGCAGAGCCGCTCTGGAGCCGTTCAATGAAACGCATGCTGTTTAATGCGACGCAGCAGGAAGAACTGCGCGTCGCCATCGTCGATGGGCAAAAACTCATCGATATCGACATCGAGACCGCCGGCCGCGAACAACGCAAAGGCAATATCTACAAAGGTGTCATCACCCGTATCGAGCCGTCGCTCGAAGCCTGTTTCGTCAATTACGGCGAAGACCGGCACGGTTTTCTCCCGTTCAAGGAAGTCGCCCGTCAGTATTTCCGTGACGGCGTCGACATGCGCTCGGCACGTATCCAGGATGCGCTGCGCGAAGGCCAGGAACTGATCATTCAGGTCGAAAAGGAAGAGCGCGGCAACAAGGGCGCGGCCCTCACCACGTTCATTTCGCTCGCCGGCCGTTACCTCGTGCTGATGCCGAACAATCCGCGCGGCGGCGGCGTGTCGCGCCGGATCGAAGGCGACGACCGTCAGGAACTGCGCGAAACCATGGCGCAGCTGCAACTGCCGGAAGGCATGAGCATCATCGCGCGCACGGCCGGTATCGGCCGCTCGGCCGAAGAGCTGCAATGGGACCTGAACTACCTGATGCAGCTGTGGCGCGCGATCGAAGCCGCGTCGCAAAGCGGCTCGTCAGGTCAGCCGATGCTGATTTATCTCGAATCGAGCCTCGTGATCCGCGCGATTCGCGACTATTTCCAGCCGGATATCGGCGAAATCCTGATCGACACCACGGAAATCCATGACCAGGCACGCGCCTTCATGGACATCGTGATGCCGGACAACGTCAGCAAGGTGAAGCGGTATCACGACGACGTGCCGCTCTTCTCGCGTTTCCAGATCGAACACCAGATCGAAACGGCGTACTCGCGCACGGTGCCGCTGCCGTCGGGCGGCGCGATCGTGATCGACCACACCGAAGCGCTCGTCGCGATCGACGTGAACTCGGCACGCGCCACCAAGGGCGCCGACATCGAGGAAACGGCCGCGCGCACGAACCTCGAAGCCGCCGACGAAGTCGCCCGCCAGTTGCGTCTGCGCGACCTGGGCGGCCTGATCGTGATCGATTTCATCGACATGGAATCGGCCAGGAGCCAGCGCGAAGTCGAGCAACGCCTGAAAGATGCGTTGAAGCACGACCGTGCGCGTGTCCAGATGGGCAAGATCTCGCGCTTCGGCCTGATGGAACTGTCGCGTCAACGCCTGCGTCCGGCCCTGTCGGAAGGCAGCCACGTGACGTGCCCGCGCTGTAACGGCACGGGTCACATCCGCGATACCGAATCGTCCGCGCTGCAGGTGCTGCGGATCATTCAGGAAGAAGCGATGAAGGAAAACACCGCGGCGATCCATTGCCAGGTGCCGGTCGAAGTGACCGCCTTCCTGCTGAACGAGAAACGCGCGGAAATCAACAAGATCGAATCGCGCTTCAAGGTCAACGTCGTGCTGATCCCGAACAAGCACCTCGACACGCCGCATTACAAGCTCGAGCGCCTGCGTCACGACGATGCGCGCCTCGACGAACCGCGTGCTTCGTGGAAAATGGCCGAAGAAGCGGCTCGCGAACTGGAATCGGAAACCGGCTACAGCAAGCGCACCGAAGAAGTGAAGCCGAAGCAGGAAGCAGCGGTCAAGGGCATCACGCCCGAGAAGCCGGCGCCGAGTGCTCCGGTGAAGCCGGCTGCGGCGACGCCCGCGTCTGTCGCGGTAACACCGGCTGGCGGTGGATTCATCGGCTGGCTGAAGAATCTGTTTGGCGTGGCGCCCGCAGCGCCTGCTCCGGCTCCTGCCCCGGCTGAAAAGCCGGCGCGTCCGGCACGCGGCGAACGCGGTGAGCGAACCGGCGAACGCGGTGGCGATCGCAATCGTAACCGCCGTGGCGGCGCAGGTGGCCGCGATGCGGCTGGCCGCACCGAAGGCGCGAGCGCCGGCCGTCAAGGTCAACCGTCGCAACGTCAGGAACGCGAAGGTCGCGAGCCGCGTGAGGCACGCGAAGGCCGTGAGGCACGTGAACCGCGTGAGCAACGCGAGCCGCGCGAACAACGTGAACCGCGCAACGCCCGCGAACCGCGCGAAGCACGTGAAGGTCGCGATGCACGTGGCGAGCGTGGTCAGGAACGTGGCGAACGCGTGGAAGCCAACGAAGGCACACCGCGCGGCGAGCGTCAGGAACGCGGCGAGCGCCGTGAACGCGGAGAACGTGGCGAGCGCCGCAACCGTCAGCCGCAGGAAGGCGAAGCGCTGAATCAGGAAGCAACGCTCGAAACCGCGCTGCCGGTTCAGGCAGACATGACTGAAGGCGCTGCGCCGGCCGATCAGGAAGCGATTGCACGTGAAGGTGAAGAGCGTCGTCGTCGCCGTCGCGGCCGTCGCGGCGGTCGTCGCGAGCGCGAGGAAGACGGTTCGAACGTCAACCTGGCCGCCGACGTTGCTGAAGCAGAAGGCGATACCGTGAACGTCGCAGCCGATGCACCGGTGCGTGCGCCGGAGCCGCGCGTGGAACGTAGCGAAGCGAAGGATGTGACGCCGGTGGAAGTCGTGGTTGCCGCCGTTGCAACGCAAACCGCCGTGGTCAGCGAACTGCACGCTGCGGCCGAAACGCCGGCTCTCGCCGTCGAAAAGGCAGCGAAGTCCGAAGCGGTTGTCCCGGCTGACGAAGCACCGGTTGCGCAGGCTGGGTCCGCAGTCGAAGCGCCGGCTGCGCCGTCCTTCGAACCGGTGGCCGCGGAACCGGCACCGGCAGTCGCGGCGACGCCCGCTGAGCCCGTTGTACCGGTTGCGTCTGCCGCACCCGCTGTCAGCGAGACGCTCACGCAGGTCGAACCGGTTGCTCACACGGCGGCGCCTGCCGTCGAAGCGCACGCCGAGCCGGCGCTCGCGCCGGTCTACGAAGCGGCTGTCGAAGCCACCGTCGCACCGGCGGTGCAGGCTGAGGTTCACGCTGAACCACAACCTGCCGCTGTCGAAGCGCCCGTTGCCGCGGTGCCAGCGCCGGCGGCACCGGTAGCAGCGACCCCGGCACGCGAGGCATCGCGCCCGAACGGCCTGTCGCCTGAAGCCCTCCAGCCGGTGCTTGAACAGGCCGGCCTCGTGTGGGTGAACACCGACACGGACAAGCTGCGCGCCGCTCAGGAAGCCGCTGCTCAAACCGTCAAACCAGCACGCGTCGTGCGCGAGCGCAAGCCGCTTCCGCCGGCTGACAGCGCGCCGATGCAGCAGGTCGAAACGGCAAAGCACTCGCAATAAGCCAGTCTGGCTGTTACAGGCAAAAGACCCGCCCTCACCGGCGGGTTTTTTGTTTCTGGGGGTAGCACGCTGTTCCGGGCGCGAGCCGGTGACGCGGCGCCCATACCAGGTATGTCCCCAGGTTGGACGGGGGTCAACGGCGGGCCCCTGTCTTTCCGCTAGAATGGACATCCAGACGATACAAAAGCGATCATGTCCCGACGCATCATTCCTGTTGCCGATGTCAGCGCGATTCCGGATTACTCCGGTCCCGCGCACGCGCCCCGTGGCGAGCTGACGGACACGCTCGCGCGCCCGCTGCGCGACCTGCGCATCTCGGTGACCGATCGCTGTAACTTCCGCTGCGTCTATTGCATGCCGCGCGCGGTGTTCGACAAGGACTACCCGTTCCTGCCCCACGGCGCCCTGCTCACGTTCGAGGAAATCGAGCGCCTCGCGCGCGTGTTCGTCGAACATGGCGTCGAGAAAATCCGTCTGACGGGCGGCGAGCCGCTGCTGCGCAAGAACCTCGAATTCCTGATCGAACGCCTCGCCGCGCTGAAAACCGCCGGCGGCCAGCCGCTCGATCTCACGCTCACCACCAACGGATCGCTCCTCGCCCGCAAGGCGCGCAGCCTGAAAGATGCTGGCCTGACGCGCGTTACCGTCAGTCTCGACGCGCTCGACGACGCGCTGTTCCGCCGCATGAACGACGCCGATTTCGCGGTCGACGACGTCCTGAAGGGCATCGCAGCCGCACACGATGCCGGACTCGCATCGATCAAGGTGAACATGGTCGTGAAACGCGGCACGAACGACACCGAGATCATCCCGATGGCGCGGCACTTCAAGGGCACGAGTGCGGTGCTGCGCTTTATCGAATACATGGATGTCGGCACGTCGAACGGCTGGAACATGACTGAAGTCCTGCCTTCGGCGGACGTCATCGAGCGCATCGCCGCGCATTTCCCGCTCGTGCCGCTCGAAGCGCACAGCGCCGCCGAAACCGCGCAACGCTGGGGTTACGCCGACGGCGGCGGCGAAGTCGGCGTGATTTCCAGCGTCACGCGTGCGTTCTGCGGCAGTTGCACCCGCGCGCGGCTGTCGACCGAAGGCAAGCTGTATCTGTGTCTCTTTGCCTCGTCCGGCCACGATCTGCGCGCGCTCGTGCGCAATGGCGCAAGCGATGCCGAGATTGCCACCGCCGTCGCCCGCATCTGGCACACGCGCGCCGATCGCTACTCGCAGTTGCGCGGCAGCGCGAGCGCGTCGGAAGCGCGGCGCGTTGAAATGTCGTACATCGGCGGCTAAGGCCGTCGCGTTCATGTCGATCCCCACCGGACAGATCACCGGCCTCGTTCTCGCAGGCGGACGCGGCACGCGCATGGGCGGCCTCGACAAAGGCCTGCAACCCCTGCACGGCGAGCCGCTGGCGCTGCATGTGCTCAGGCGTCTCGCGCCCCAGACCGGACCGGTTCTGATCAGCGCCAACCGTCACATCGAGCAGTACGCCGAACTGGGCGCGGCGTTCGGCGCGACGGTCGTCGGCGATTCCCTGCCCGGTTTTCCAGGCCCGCTCGCCGGGCTGCTGGCCGGGCTGCGCGCGGCGCAAACCGGTTTCGTGCTGAGCGCGCCGTGCGACACGCCGAATCTTCCCGCCGGCCTCGCGCAGCAACTGGTCGACGCGCTCGAAGCGAACGCGGCCGATATCGCTACCGTCACGACCCGGGACGCGAGCGGCGAAACCGTCCTGCATCCTGTTATCGCACTGCTACGCACGTCGCTGGCCGACGATCTGGCGACTTTCCTCGCCGCCGGCGAGCGCAAGGTACGCGCGTGGTACGCGCGCCACACGACCGTCGAAGTCGGCTTTACCGACGGGCGCGCGTTTTACAATGCCAACTCCTTGCGGGAACTCGCCGATCTCGAACGGGCATAAGACCTTGTGCAGCGGCTATAGCCGCCTCCGGTCGCACGCGTCACGAGACGATCGCCGGATCCGCATCCGGGCCGCGACGCATCTCACCCAATGACCACGTTTAACGACTTTTCCCGTTGTATCGTCCAGTACGACCCTCACGCGCTGCCTGTGTCCTCGGCCCAGGCGATCGTGCGCGAATGGGCGAGCCCGGTGACGGCAGTCGAGCGCGTGCCGTTGCATGACGCGCTCGACCGCGTGCTGGCCGAAGATATCGTTTCGCCGATCAACGTGCCCGCGCACGACAATTCGGCGATGGACGGCTACGCGTTCGACGGCGCATCGCTCGAAGCACAGGTCGCCGCCCAGGTTTCGCTTCGAGTCGCGGGGAAGGCGCTCGCGGGTCACGCGTTCGGGCGGGCAATCACGGCTGGAGAATGCGTGCGCGTCATGACCGGCGCGCTGATCCCGCCCGGCTGCGACACGGTCGTGCCGCAGGAAGCCGTGACCCGCGAAGCGGACACGGTTCATTTCGCCGCGACCGCATTGATGCGTGGCGCGAATCGCCGCCTCGCCGGAGAGGATCTGGCACAGGGCCAGCCCGCATTGCGCGCGGGCCGCATCGTGCGTGCATCCGATCTCGGTCTGCTTGCCTCGCTGGGTATCGGCGAAGTGCCGGTGCGCCGGCGACTGCGCGTCGCGTTCTTTTCCACCGGCGACGAGTTGCGCTCGCTCGGCGAGCCGCTCGACCCCGGCTGCGTGTACGACAGTAACCGTCACACGCTGTTCGCGATGCTGCGCCGGATGAACATCGCCGCGCTGGATCTTGGCGTCGTGCGCGATGAACCAGCCGCGCTCGAAGCGGCACTGCGCAACGCTGCCGAAAGCGCGGACGTCGTGCTGACGTCTGGCGGCGTCTCGGTTGGCGAAGCAGATTTCACGAAGCAGCTGGTACGCACGTTCGGCGACGTCGCGTTCTGGAGTCTCGCGATGCGCCCAGGCCGCCCGCTGGCGTTTGGCCGCGTATGGTCCGGCGGCCGGCCCGGCGCCGGTCACCCCGCGCTGTTCTTCGGCCTGCCGGGCAATCCCGTCGCGGTGATGGTGACCTTCTACCAGATCGTGCGCGAAGCGCTCATCGTCATGTCCGGCGCGACGGTTTCGCCGCAACCTGTTATTTCGGCGACCAGCACGCAGGCGATCCGCAAACGCCCTGGCCGCACGGAATTCCAGCGCGGCATCGCGACACGCGACCCGCACGGCCAGTGGCACGTCACGCCAACCGGTTCGCAAGGCTCCGGCGTGCTCAGTTCGATGAGCGAAGCGAATTGTTTCCTCATGCTCGCGCACGAGCAATCTGACATCGATGAAGGCGACACTGTCGACATCATGCTGTTCGACGGCCTCGTCTGAACACCCCATCTCAACGAAACCATCACGACTAGCAGGTTTGATTCAAATGAAAAAGCAGATCTCCTTCATCGCGCCGGGACAAACCGCCAAGGCGCTGATTCTGGTTTATCTGACGTTCAGCGTGCCGATCGTGTTGCTAGGCGTGCTCGTCGCATTCTTCCGCTATGGCTCCGTCGAACTGAGCACCGTGTTCAGCGCGCTGCTGCTGAACGCGATTCTCGGTTTCATCCTGCTGTGGATCGCGTGCCACGCGTATAACTGGGTTGCGTCGCGCTTTGGCGGCATCGAGATTCATCTGTCCGACGCGCCGGAAGAAGCCTGATGGCCGCCACCATCCGCTCAGCGACGCCCGCCGACATCGGCGCGATTTTCGCGCTCATCTACGAGCTGGCCGAATTTGAAAAGCTCACGCATCTGTTCGTCGCGACCGAAGAGGGCCTGCACGATGCGTTGTTCGGTGAGAAGCCTTCGTCAGAAGCGCTGGTTGCCGAAGCAGACGGATGCGTCGTGGGCTTCGCGCTCTTCTTCCACAATTTTTCGACGTTCCTCGGTCGCCGTGGGCTGTATCTCGAGGATCTCTACATCCAGCCTTCACAACGCGGCACGGGTCTCGGCACGGCGATGCTGCAGCGCCTCGCCGCGCTGGCCGTCGAACGCCAGTGCGGACGCTTCGAATGGTCCGTGCTGGACTGGAACCAGCCAGCCATCGATTTCTACGAGAAGATGGGCGCGAGCGTAATGCCCGACTGGCGCATCGTGCGCATCACGGGCGACGCGCTCGAGAAGCTGGCCGCGCCTGGGCGTATCAAGGCGGGTTGATTGCCTGGCTCTGCCGCGCCGCCATTGGTGTCGGGTTAGCGAAGTTTTCCTTCGATGGGCCCGCCGTCGTCAGTCAGCTAGCGTCAACCACGTTGCACACGCTGGGCATCTTCACCCCGCCGCAGCGTGCGGTGCGTGAAGACCGGATCACGGTTCGTCCGCATCCGCGCCTGAGAGCGTATCGCCGAGCAGCCCACTCGCCGCTTCGCCCGGCAACGCCTCGACATCGCGCAACTTGCGGTTCATCACCCGCGTACGCGTTTCTGCCTGTTCGATCGAACGCGTGACGGTTTCGAGTTGCGCCTTTGTCTTCGACAGCACGTCGCCGAACTTGCCGAACTCCGTTTTCACCGCGCCCAGAACCTGCCAGACCTCGCTCGAACGCTTTTCGATCGCCAGCGTGCGAAAACCCATCTGCAGACTGTTGAGCAACGCTGTCAGCGTGGTCGGGCCAGCAATCGTCACGCGGTATTCACGCTGTAACAGGTCGGTCAGGCCAGGGCGACGCAGGATCTCCGCATACAGACCCTCGGTTGGCAGGAACAGCAGCGCGAAATCAGTGGTATGCGGCGGCGATACGTACTTTTCCGCGATGGTCCGTGCCTCCGCGCGGATACGCGCTTCGAGCGCGCGCGACGCGTCTTCGACCGCCACCGGATCAGCCCGCTCCTGCGCATCGATCAGACGCTCATAGTCTTCGCGCGGGAATTTGGCATCGATCGGCAGCCACACCGGAATCGCGACGCCATCGGCTGAATCTTGCCGCCCCGGCAGCTTGATCGCGAACTCCACACGATCGCCGCTCTTCGGAATCGTGGCGACGTTCTTCGCGTACTGGTCGGACGTCAGCAACTGTTCGAGCAACGCCTCCAGCTGCACTTCGCCCCACGTGCCGCGCGTCTTCACGTTCGTCAGCACCTTCTTGAGATCGCCGACGCCCGCGGCGAGCGTCTGCATCTCCCCCAGCCCGCGATGCACCTGCTCGAGCCGGTCGGAGACCTGCTTGAACGATTCGCCAAGACGCTGCTCGAGTGTCGCGTGCAGTTTCTCGTCGACCGTGCGACGCATTTCCTCGAGCTTCGTCGAGTTGTTCGCCTCGATGTCCTTCAGACGCTGCTCGATCGTCGCCCGGACCTCGGCGAAACGCCGGTCGTTCGCCTCGGTCAGCTGGGCCAGCTGCATCGTGAGCGTGTCGCCGAAGCGCTTGAGCGTCACGCCCTGCTCTTCTCGCGCCTGCAACGACTGCTGCTGCAAACTCTGGCGCACGGCTTCGAGCTGTTGCGCGTTCGATTCGGTGAGCTTCACGAGCTGCTGCGCAAAGCCGTCGATCTGGTTGTTCTGGACGGTCGCGATACTCGTGAGCTGCGACGCAAGTGTCGTCTGGAACTGCGAAAAGCCGCTGGCCAGTTCCAGCCGCGACGTGCGCGCCGTCTCCGTGATCTCGCTGCGCAGTTCACGTTCGAGCCGTTCGTAAGCACGCGCCTGCGCGTCGGCGGCGTCGGTCATCCGCCCGCCGAGCGCCGCGAGAGAGTCGTTCGTATCGGCACCGTTGCGGCCGCGCATCAACACGAGCAAGGCAACGACAAGCGCGATCGCCAGAATGACGACGGCCGCGAGCAAAAGAGTGGTCATGTACGCCCTTTCCCCAGCACTTCAGGATTGATCGGACTGGGCGGCCGCCCGGCACGCGGACCCTCGCCGAGCGCCGCGATGAGATTGTCCGCCGCGAGATTCGCCATCGCGCGCCGCGTGGCTTCGGTCGCGCTCGCGATATGCGGCGTGAGCACCACGTTCGGCACGGTAAGCAGATCGGGATTGAGCTTCGGCTCGCCTTCGTACACGTCGAGGCCTGCCGCCGCGATGCGCTT
This sequence comes from Paraburkholderia gardini, assembly GCF_907164545.1. NCBI lineage: Bacteria > Pseudomonadati > Pseudomonadota > Betaproteobacteria > Burkholderiales > Burkholderiaceae > Paraburkholderia > Paraburkholderia gardini. Next base: position 116,105 of record NZ_CAJQZB010000007.1, read on the forward strand.
CGCGCGCAATGCCTCGACGAGCGCGGCGTCATCGACAATACCGCCACGCGCGATATTCGTGAGCGTCGCCGTCGGCTTCATCAAGGCAAGCTCGGCCGCGCCGATCGTGTGATGACTGTCCTTCGTATAGGGCAGCACGAGCACGACGTGATCGGCACGACGCAACAGTTCTTCCTTCGATACGTACTGCGCGTTCAGTTCAGCCTCGATCTGCTCCGCGACGCGCGAGCGGTTGTGATAGATCACCTGCATGTTGAAGCCGCGCGCACGCCGCGCCAGCGCCTGCCCGATGCGCCCCATGCCGATCACGCCAAGGGTCGAGCCGTACACGTCGCCGCCAAGGAAACTGTCGTAGCTCCACTTCTGCCAGTGGCCGGCGCGCAACCAGTGTCCGGATTCCTCGATACGGCGCGCGGCCGCCATCATCAGCGCCCAGCCGAAATCGGCCGTCGACTCGTTCAGGACATCGGGCGTGTTCGTGCCGAGCACGTTCGCGCGATTGAACGCGGCCATATCGAAGTTGTTGTAGCCGACGGCCATGTTCGCCACCACACGCAGCCGTGGCGCCGCGGCAAGTGTCGATGCCCCGACCGGGTCGCCGGCTGTCAGCGCGCCGTCCTTGTCGGCAAGCCGGCGGGCAAGTTCGTCGGCGCCCAGCACGTCTGCGTTGTTCCAGTCCACATCGAAATGCTGCTTGAGCCGGTCGATCACGTCCGGAAAGATCGGACGTGCCACAAGAATCTTCTGCATTGTCATTCTCCGGAGTTGCCGCCCGCGCCGCCCGCACACGACGCTGGCCTCGTTACCCATCTATACAGTCAGAAAAACAGCCAGGTGCCCAGCAGGAACACTGGCATCAACACGACCAGCGCCCAGCCAAGGTACGCGAAAAAGCCCGGCATGCGCACGCCGCGCGATTCCGCGATCGCCTTGACCATGAAATTCGGCGCGTTGCCGATATAGCTGTTCGCGCCCATGAACACCGAGCCCGCGGAAATGGCCGCGAGCGTCATGGCGCCCGAGGTCATGAGCGTATGCGCATCTCCGCCGGCCAGGTTGAAAAACACCAGATAGGTTGGCGCGTTGTCCAGGAACGACGACAGGATGCCGGTCGCCCAGAAATACATCGCATCGTGCGGCTGGCCCGACGCGTCGTTGACGAGATGCACGATGCCCGCGAACGCGCCGTCCTGGCCCGCGCGCAGGATCACGATAACCGGCGCGATCGTCACGAAGATACCGGCGAACAGCTTCGCCACTTCCTCGATGGGCGCCCAGTTGAAATCGTTGCCTTCGCGTGCGGTGCGCGGCGTGATGGCGAGCGATACGAGCGTCACGACGATCAGCGCCGCGTCGCGAACCGCGTTTTGCAGCGCGACGTGCGTGCCGAACAGGTCGAATTCGATACCCGGCTTCCACAGGCCGCTCATCAGCACGAGCCCGATCACCGCGCCGAGCAGCACGAAATTGATCTTGCCGTCGAGCCCGAACGGCGCGGAATCGGGCGTCGGATCCAGAAACGGTGTGCGCGACTCCTCGCGACGGCGGAAATAGTACGAATCGAGCACGTAAAAGATGGCGAGCAGCGCCACGCAGACAAACAGCATCGGCAACGCGAGATGCGTCGTCGTCCAGAAAAAGTTCACGCCGTTGAGAAAGCCGAGGAAGAGCGGCGGATCGCCGAGCGGCGACAGCGAGCCGCCTGCATTCGCGACCAGAAAGATGAAGAACACCACGACGTGAACCACGTGTTTGCGATTGTCGTTCGCGCGCAGGAGCGGGCGAATCAGCAGCATCGCCGCGCCCGTCGTGCCCATGATGCTGGCGAGCACGGTGCCGAGCGCGAGAATGCCCGTGTTAAGACGTGGCGAGCCATGCAGGTTCCCACGTACGCAAATGCCGCCCGCCACCGTATAGAGCGAAGTCAGCAGCACGATGAACGGGATGTATTCCTCGAACAGCGCATGCACGAACGTGCCGAACGCCACATCCGCGCCGAAAGCGACGGCGAACGGAATCAGGAATACGGCCGCCCATGCCGCCGAGATCTTGCCGAAATGGTGATGCCAGAACGTCGGCGCGACGAGCGGGAAGATCGCGATAGAAAGCAGCATGCCCGCAAAAGGCACGCCCCATGACGCGGAAAGCGTTGCACCATCGAGTGTGGCGGCGGCGGCAAGTTGTGGACACGTTGCCACCAGCAAGGCAACAAGCGCCATGCCCGCGCGCGACGCGGTATGTCGTTTCATCAGGGGATCCGGAATTGAGATAAGCGACCGGTCGCGTAACGCTTCACGCGCCACGGACGACGATCGCGTGAACCCGGTAAGGGCCGTGCGCGCCAAGCACGATGGTCTGTTCGATATCGCCGGTACGCGAAGGCCCGGAGACGAAATTGACCGCACGCGGCAACTCGCCGCGCTCGGCCCGGATCAGGCTGAACGCATCCTCATGACCCGCGACTATGCGCGATGCTGGCACGATCGCGATATGCGTTTCCGGCAGCAGGCCCGCCGATGAATACGTCTGCGGTCCCGACAGCAGTACCAGCGTACCGGTTTCGGCCGTCGCGCAGAAGCAGCCCGTGATGCCGACGGGGTCGAGGTTCCCGGGCTTGCGAAATTCGACTGCGATGCCGGCGTCAGCCCACGCGAGTTCGCGCAGCGTCTCCCACGCGACGGCCTGCACCGGAAGGTTGCGCTCCAGCAGATAACGATGCGCTGCCGCGGGCACATCGCTCAACGTCGCGACTTCCTCGACGGTGGTCGACATCTTGCGTGCTTCATCGACAAAACGCGCGACGAGGTCATCCGGCATGGGCGGCCGCGGACCTTCGGGATGGCGCGCGAGATAGTCCGCGACGGCTTCGCGTTCGGACGCGGCAGGTTCGGCTGGACGGCCCTGCGCTGCGCGTATGCGAGCCAGAATGTTGCGACGGGCAACCGGTGTGTCCATGTGCAATCCTCGTGACGATGACCATGACCTTGCGGTATCGGGAGAATTATACCGGCCGCCCCTCGCGCGAACACCTGGCCGGATGGCCGTGTTCGCGCACGTCGACGTTGCGTTACTTCGCGGCGTCTTCCTCGGGCGATTCGATGCCGAACACCTGGCGCAGATAGGCGAGATAGGCCCTGTCTTCGCACATGTTCTTGCCCGGCGAATCGGAGAGTTTCGCGACGGGCTGACCATTGCAGCGGACCATCTTGATCACGATCTGCAGCGGGTTATAGCCGAGATCGTTGGTGAGGTTCGTGCCGACGCCGAACGCGAGCTTGCAACGCCCGCGGAACCGTTCATACAGCTGGAGCACCTTCGGAATATCGAGCGCATCGGAGAACACGAGAACTTTCGTGCGCGGGTCGCAGCGGTTCGCCTCGTAGTGCTTCAGCAGGCGTTCGCCCCAGTCGAACGGATCGCCCGAATCGTGGCGCGCCCCGTCGAACAGCTTGCAGAAGTACATATCGAAGTCGCGCAGGAACGCCTGCATGCCGTACACGTCAGAGAGCGCAATACCCAGATCGCCGCGATATTCCTTCGCCCACATCTCAAAGCCGAAGATCTGCGAATCGCGCAGTCGCGGCCCCAGCGCCTGACAGGCCTGCAGGTACTCATGCGCCATCGTGCCGAGCGGCGTCAGGCCATGCTTGAGTGCGTAGAACACGTTGCTCGTGCCCGCGAACTGCTCGCCGAGACCGTCCTTCAGCGTGAGGATCACCTCTTCATGCCACTGCTTCGAGAAGCGGCGCCGCGTGCCGTAATCCGCGATCTTGCATTCGGAGAATTCCGGACGCGCGCCCAGCAGCTGGATCTTCTCGCGCAGACGCTCGCGCCCTTCCGTGTAATCCGGCTTTTGCTGCGTGTTGCGGAAATACACCTCGTTGACGATCGCGAGCATCGGAATCTCGAAGAGGATCGTATGCAGCCAGGGTCCCTTGATTTCGATGTCGATCTCGCCGTTTCCCTTCTCCGATGGCTTGATCGAAATGTATTTTTCGCTCAGATGGAAAAGCGCGAGAAACTCGATGAAGTCGCCCTTGATGAAACGCATGCGGCGCAGGTAATCGAGCTCGTCGTCGGTGAAATGCAGATGGCAGAGCTGACGGACCTCATCGCGGATTTCGTCGATATACGGCACAAGATCGATGTTCGGCGTCCGGCAGCGAAATCTGTATTCCGCATTCGCAGCGGGAAAATGATGCAGAACGACCTGCATCATCGTGAACTTGTACAGATCAGTATCGAGCAGCGAATTAATAATCATGTTGTGCAAGCCGGACTGCCAATAATCGGAGATGGCCGCAGGAGGCACCTCGTAACCCGGATGCCCCGAACGGACCGACCTGTCGCATGTTACCCGAATGCGCGCCGCCACACGGGCCGAAGGGCCTCTGCCGGATGGCCAGCGTCCGGCCGCCAGGGTGGGCTCGCGCCAGCAACAGCCGCCGCGCTCCATAAACTAATCACGAAACGATATAAACCCCCATTGACCGCCAGCCTATACGGCTCTTGACCTTACGCTACAATAGCGGTTTTGGCGTTTCGCCTCCCCAGATACCGCATGCAGGAGCTGCCTGAATGACTCACGTTGTGACCGAAAGCTGCATCAAGTGCCGCTATACCGACTGCGTCGATGTGTGCCCGGTGGACTGCTTTCGCGAAGGTCCCAACTTCCTCGCGATCGATCCCGATGAGTGCATCGACTGTGCTGTTTGCGTCGCCGAATGCCCGGTGAACGCGATCTATGCCGAAGAAGACGTGCCGGGCGACCAGCAGGATTTCATCCCCCTGAACGCCGATCTCGCGAAGGGCTGGCCGAGCATCACGAAGACCAAAACGCCGCTGCCGGAAGCCGACGACTTCAAGGACGTGAAAGAAAAGCTGGCGATGCTCGAGCGTTGAGCGGCGCGGGTCTGCGCCCCGGAGCGCCGCGCGCCACGTGCAGCGGAAGCACAATCGGGGTGAGCAAAAGCTATTGACAGGCCCTGAAGCACCCCATACAATTTCGCTTCTCTGCTGTTGTTGTTCCCCGATAGCTCAGTTGGTAGAGCGCCGGACTGTTAATCCGTAGGTCCCTGGTTCGAGCCCAGGTCGGGGAGCCAAGAAATTGCAAAGGCCCGTTAGCCATAACGGGCTTTTTTACGTAAAGTAGCACCGCAGCAGCAAGTTGCATTGTTGTTCCCCGATAGCTCAGTTGGTAGAGCGCCGGACTGTTAATCCGTAGGTCCCTGGTTCGAGCCCAGGTCGGGGAGCCAGAATTCGAAGGCCCGCATTTTTGCGGGCCTTTTTGTTTTCTGTTTCTGCACTCCTCTTTTGCCTTCCGTGCTTTACGCAGCCACCGGTTGCGTAAAGCCGGAACGATCAGCCCTGCGCATTCCCCCCGAGCCATACCACCGTCAGCGACCGCACGCCCTGCGCGCCGCGGATCAGCACGCCTTCGATATCCGCCGTCGCCGACGGGCCGGTCACGAGCACCGCGTAGCGCGCATCGCGAAAATCCGGCCGACGGTAGACGTCCTGCAAGCCATCGACGATCCGCGTCGGGTCGAGCAGCACGACGAGATGCTGCGCCAGATAGCCCAGCGCGTTCACCACGTACTCTTTCTCGCTGAACCAGACCGAGCCGGTTTCCGCGACGCCGAAGCGCGCCCTCACGACGCCCACGTCGACGTCCTCCAGCGAAGCCGGCGGCGTGTCCGGGTTCATCGCACGCGTGCCCTGCACTTCGGACGTTGCGCTGCAAATCACTGCGTCGGCGCCGAAACGCGCGTCGAGCAGCGCGCGCACGTCCGCGGCCGTTGCCGCCTCGACGCAGGTTCCACCCATCAAGCCAAGCGCCGCGATGAAACGCTCGCGCAGGTCGCCGCCGGGCGAAGCGAACAGCGGCACATCGGGTCGCGGCCGACCCGCGGGCTGCGCCGCGCGCACCCTCGCGAGGAAATCGTCACGCGTTGCCATCACGGCCTCCGCGATTCTTTTTGTACCACTCGTGGAAAGTCATGGCCGGCGCGTCCGGCAATTCGCGTTGCCGGCCCCAGATGTTGAGCGGGTTATACAGCACGAAATTCGGCAGGCGCTTCAGCGCGCCGCCCAGCGACGCGATCGTCGCGCGATACAGCGTCGGGCTCGCGAGGAGCCGCCCCGCCATTTTCAGCACTTCCTTCTTCACCAACGGCACTTCGTGGCGCACCGCGATCACTTCGCGCCACTTGTAGATCTGCTCGTGGATATTGATCTTCACCGGACACACGTTCGTGCAGCTGCCATTCAGTGTCGACGCGAACGGCAGCGCGCTATAGCGCTTCAGGTCGAACGTCGGGTTGATGATCGCGCCGATCGGCCCCGAATACGTGCCGCCATACGAGAGCCCGCCGCTGCGCCGGTACACCGGACACGTATTCATGCAGGCGCCGCAGCGGATGCACTTGAGCGAGTACCAGAAGTCCTCCATCGCGAGCCGCTCGATACGGCCGTGGTCGACGAGGATGAAATGCATCTCCGTGCCGGGCCGCGGTGCGCGAAAGTGCGACGTGTACTGCGTGATCGGCGAGCCCAGTGCACTGCGCGAGAGCATCCGCACGAATACGCCAAGATCGGCAATCCGCGGAATGATTTTCTCGATGCCGATCGAAGCGATATGCAGCGGCGGCACATTGGCCGACAGGTCCGCATTGCCCTCGTTCGTGCAGACGACCACTGTGCCCGTCTCCGCAATCGCGAAATTGCAGCCGGTCATGCCGGCGGTCTTCTCGCGCACGAAATACGGGCGCGTGTCCATGCGCTGGCTTTCGGCGAGATAGTGAATGTCGCTGTTCTTCGGATCGGTGCCGATCGTGCGGCCGAACAGTTCCGCCACGTCGCCGCGCAGCTTGTGGACCGCCGGCACGACCATGTGGCTCGGGTCCTGGTGATCGAGTTGCTGGATGCGCTCGCCGAGATCCGTTTCCATCACCGTGATGCCGCGCGGCTCCAGATAGTCGCGCATCGCGCATTCGTCGGTGAGCATCGACTTGCTCTTGACGAGCGCCGTCATGCCACGCTCCGACATGAGCCGGTAGACGATCTCGTTGTGCTCTTCCGCGTTCGCCGCCCAGTGAACCACGACGCCGTTGGCCCCGGCCGCATCCGCGAACTGCTCGAGATACGACGACAGATGCGACAGTGCGTGTTCCTTGATGCCCGAGGCGAGTTCGCGCATCGTCTCCCATTCGGCGATGCCGTGCGCCTGCGCATCGCGCTTCTGGCGCAAATCCCACAACCGTTTGTCGTGAAACGCGACGTGATCCGCTTTCGCGATGAATTCGCCGGCCGCTTTCGCGTGATCGATACGCTTCATTCGCGTGCTCCGTTCAGCACCTGCGCGATATGGATGAAGCGGGCGTCCGCCTTCATCCGCTCGGCGCAGCCCTGTTGATGCATCAGACACGACATGTCGCCCGACACGATGTACTGCGCGCCCGCATCCAGATGATCGCGCACCTTGTCCTGCCCCATGCGGACCGAGACGGCCTCTTCGGTCACCGAGAACGTGCCGCCGAAACCGCAGCATTCGTCGGGTCGCGCGGGGCTCACGAACTCGATGCCCTTCACGCCCTGCAGCAGCGTGCGCGATTTCGAGAACGGCATGCCGGCGATCTCCGAAACCGATCCCTGATGCAGATGCCGCAACGCGCTGCAACTGTTGTGCAACCCGACGCGGTGCGGAAACTCCGCCCACGGAAATTCCCGCACGCCGACTACGTCATGCAGGAACTCGACAAGCTCCCAGGCACTGGCCCGCACCTTCGAGACTTCGCCAGTCTGCTCGATGGCGGTGAAATGCTCGCGCACGTGGTGAGTGCAGCTCGCCGACGGTCCGACGATGTAGTCGTAGCCCGCGAAATTGCGGGCGAACACGCGCTCGGTGCCGGCCGCGTCGACCTGCGCGCCGCTGTTGCCCATGGGCTGGCCGCAGCAGGTCTGGTCCTGCGGATAGTCGACGTCGATGCCGAAACGCTCTAGCAGTTCGAGCGTCGCAATGCCGACTTCCGGGTAGAACGCATCGATGAAACAGGGGATGAACAGCGCGACTTTCATGGGTAAACCAGACGGGTTATAGGGGACGTCGTGCGACGGCGATGCGGAATTCACACACCTGTCGTTATTGGTAAAGTTGGTCTGACCATCAAATATAAAAGGGACGCAAGGCGCTGTCAAACCTCGTCCGCACGCCGACCTGCCGGTATACGATGGCGGTTTTCTGATGGAATTGCGATGACACATACATTGTTGCGGGCGTCGTTCATGGCCGTGTCAGCGGCATGGCTGGCCGGGGTCGCGCCGCTCGCGCACAGCGAGGAAGTCGGGAGCGTCAATACGAACTTCCATCTGACGGGCTCCGATCGCGTGGTGGTCGAGGCGTATGACGATCCGGACGTGGCCGGCATCACCTGCTACGTGTCGCGGGCGCGCACGGGCGGCATCAAGGGGACGCTTGGCATCGCGGAAGATCCGACCGAGGCGTCGATTGCCTGCCGGCAGGTCGGCGCGATCCACTTCAACGGGCCGCTCAGGCAGCAGTCGGACGTGTTTTCCGAACGCATGTCGCTGGTCTTCAAGACGCTGCATGTGGTGCGGGTCGTCGATCCGAAGCGCAATACGCTCGTGTATCTGACGTACAGCGACCGCGTCGCCACGGGCAGCGCGAAAAACAGCGTCACAGCCGTACCGATGCCGGCCGGCACGACAATTCCGGTGAAGTAACAAGTCGGCCCATCGAATGGACGCTCGCGCTAGACTGATGGGTCCAGCTGGACTTTGCTCATGACTTCGACCGGTTCTTCCACCCGCTTTCGCGATTCCCCCCGCTACTGGCGCACGCCGCTCATCCCCGGTGCGGAGATGCTCACGGCCGAGTATTACGATCAGGCGTTCACGCCGCACTGGCACGACGCGTACGCGATTCCGGTGATCGAAGCGGGCGCGGAAACCTACCGTTATCGCGGGTCGACCCATGTCGCCGAGGCCGGCAGCGTGCCGGTCATCAATCCTGGCGAGCTGCACACTGGCTCCCGGGCCGTCGATGCGGGCTGGCGCTACCGCGTGATGTACGCGCCGGTCGACTTCCTCCAGAGAATCGCCGACGACCTCGCCGGCAGGCCGCAACCGTTGCCGTGGTTCGATCCAGGCGTGATTCGCGATCGCGATCTCGCGTACCGCCTGCGGCACGCGCATCAACTGATGGAAGCCGGCGACGACCTGCTCGCGGCCGAAACCGCGATGATCGACGCATTGTCGACGCTGCTCGCCCGCTACGGCAGCACGCAGCCCGAAACGCAAAGAATCGCGGCGAACGATCCGCGCGTCGCGAGGATGCAGGCACAACTGGGCGCCGACCTTGCGGCGCCGGTGCAACTGTCGGATCTGGCGGGCGCCGTCGGGTTGTCGCCCTTTCACGCCGCGCGGCTCTTCGCGCAGGCGACGGGCATGCCGCCCCACGCGTGGCGCAACCAGATCCGCCTGCAACGCGCGCTGGGACCCCTGCGGGCGGGTGCCTCGGTCGCGGACGTCGCCGCCGCCAGCGGCTTCGCCGACCAGAGCCATTTCACACGCCATTTCCGGCGCATGTTCGGCGTGCCGCCGGGGCGCTGGCAGTCGGCATAAGTGGCCCGGATGGCGTCCGGCACGCCTGCCCCCTTGCTCAACGCGGCCTGGAACCCGGAACGCCACCCGTAGCAAGAACGTACAAGCCCATTTCGCCCAGGACGACTACGCTCCGTGTTCAAAGGAGAAGTCAGATTGAGCCAGTCCAGCCATTTCAGTGAATTCGTCGCGGGGGCCCGCGACACGATCCCCATGATGGTCGGCGCCGCGCCGTTCGGCGTCATTTTCGGCACGCTCGTCACATCGGGGCCGCTGCACCTGTGGCATGGGCAGCTGATGTCGCTCGCCGTGTTCGCCGGGTCGGCGCAGTTCATCGCGGTCGGTCTCATGGCGGGCAATGCGAGCTTCATCGTGCTGTGGGCGACGACGTTCGTCGTGAACCTGCGCCACGTCCTCTACAGCGCGACGCTCGCACCGTACGTCGCGCACCTGCCGCTGCGCTGGCGCGTCGTGCTCGGCGGCCTGCTCACCGACGAAGTGTTCGCCGTCGCGTGGACGCACTACCGGCGTCACGCGCCAGGCGAGATCGGCCCATGGCATTTCCTGGGCTCCGGCGTCTCGATGTACGTCAACTGGCAAATCTGGACGCTCGCGGGCCTGCTGTTCGGCGCGGCGTTTCCCGGCCTGCAGTCCCTCGGGCTCGATTTCGCGATGGTCGCGACGTTCATCGCGATCGTCGTGCCGCAGCTCATCGCGTTCCGCTACATCGCCGCGGCCGCGACCGCGGGCGCGCTCGCCTTTTTCTGGCAGGGCTGGCCGTACAAGCTCGGTCTGCTCGGCGCCGTGATCGCGGGTGTCGCGATCGGCGTGGCGCTGTCGCGGCCGGAAATGCAGCGCGCGCGCCGACGCACCGCGGAGGCCTCGCAATGAGCTACGTCCTGGTCATTCTCGGCATGGCGCTGATCACCTGGCTCATTCGCACGACGGTTTTCATCGTCGGCGACCGGCTGGTGTTTCCGCCGCTCGTGCGCACCGCGCTCGGGTTCGTGCCGGTCACCGTCCTGACCGCCATCATCGTGCCGATGGCGGTGTCGCCTCATGGCGGCGGCGCGGAACTGACATGGCGCAATCCGCAACTGGTCGGCGCACTGGCTGCCGTCCTGGTGAGCGCGCTCACGCGCCGGCCGCTCCTGACGATCGCTGTCGGGCTGGCCGTCTTCTTTTTGTGGCAAGGCGTCGTGCTGAGGTAGCGCCGGCGGCGCGGGCAGTTTCCACGGCCGGGCGCGGGCTGGCTCTTCCCGCCAGCCCGCATCGCTTTTATAACGCCAGTTCCACAGCACTCGCCCGGAGCCCACCTGCGCACCGGGGCCAGACCGCCCCGCCTTGTCTCGTGGCCTTCCTCCATCAATCCGGCTCAAGTTTTGGCGACGTCCGCCGATAAACAGTCGACGTCCCCTTGCCGGACCGGCGCGATCGCCGGTTTCGCCAGAAAACAGGGACCAGCCGCGCAATGTGTCTGGCGGATCGCCCATCGGCGGGCCGCCGGCGACGCCAGACAGACGCAGCGCGGGACGACCACTCGGGACAGAAAGCTATGGGTCACATCACCCTTTCACTGAAAGACGAAACCATTGCGTCATTGCGCAAGGATTTCGACGCGTTTCTGCGCGTATCGCTGAAGCTCGATCCGCAGTTCGCGACGCCTTCGTTCGAGGATTTTCTGCGCGCCAAGCTGCTGGACAATATGGTCCCGCTGACGGAGCACGCGGTGCAGCGCATGTTGCAGGGCGGCCAGTACGCATGGGCCAAGCGCACACTCGACAAGGAATTCCCCGACGTCGTCGCGATCCTGATGCGTCAGGCGAACGAGTTCGGCTTCGGCTTCGCGGCGCGCTCCGAATGGACGCCCGAAGAGCTGGCGAAGCAGTGCCGCGACTGGGCGGCGGCCATCGTCACCGAAGCACAGGGCGACCCGACGCTGGTCGATCCGCTCGCCGCGCAGATCAAGTCGGCGGCGCAGGACATCCAGGCGCTCGAAGAGATAATGCAGACGCCCGCGTGGCGGCTCGCGGAATCGCTGCGCCAGCGCGTGTACGAAGCGAAGATCGGCTGCGAAACGAGCGTCGGCAGCATGGCGCGTGAAAAGCTGGGCGAACTGCGCGGACTGCTGCGGCTCGGCATTTCGCACGGCTCGTTCCAGAAGCAGGAAGCGCAGCAGATCATGGAATACCTGCGCCTCCTGAAGCCGGATATCTTCGTCGAAGAACCGTACGACATGTTCACGCGGCTCGCCGCGTGGCTGCGCAATATCTTCACCCCGCCGCCGCGCACCCAGCAACGGCAGTCGCGCTAAGCGTGACCGCGGTCGGAGCGCCCGTAACTGAGCCGCCGCTGAGCCGTCACTGCGCCGCTGCAGGCCCGCGTCGATCACACGCCCGCGGCGCTGGGCGCATCGCTCAATCCCACATCTTTCTCAGCTTCGCCGCGATCTCGATCTTCGCGTGGGCCGCTGCCGCAAGCCCGGCGGCCGTCGGCGCGGCGGGCACCGGCACATGCGGCCATGCGTGCGCGTCGAAGAGCGGCAGCAGATGCGCCGGAATGAACCGCGTACGCTGCGCCCACACGTGACGGTCGCCGAGTTGCGTCTGGTTGTGCACGTAGAAGCGCTGCGGCACGACGATATGCAGGTCCTCCTTTGCACGCGTCATCGCGACATAGAGCAGGCGCCGTTCTTCATCGAGTTCGGTGTCGTTGCCCGTCGCGAGATCCGACGGAATGCAGCCGTCGACGCCGTTCAGCACGAACACGTTGCGCCACTCCTGCCCTTTCGCAGAATGGATCGTCGACAGGATTAAATAGTCTTCGTCGATCAGCGGCACGCCCGATTCATCGCTGGTGGCGTCGGGCGGATCGAGCGTCAGCTCGGTCAGAAAGCGCTCGCGCGACGCATAGGTGCCCGCGATGCTTTCCATCTGCAGCAGATCGCCCTGACGGATCGAAGCATCTTCGTGATTGCGCTCCAGATGCGGCTCGTACCAGCGGCGGATCAACTCGAACTCCGCCGGCCAGGCCGACTGGCGCCCACACAACTGCGACATCAGTTCGACGAACGGTTGCCAGTCTTGCGCCGCGCGGGCCGGCGGCGTGAACGACGCCAGCGCGCCCGCTGTGTGCTGCGCACCGCGATACAGGCCGACGGCTGTGTCCGTGTCTTCCGGCGGCGTCGCGCCAGCGCGTTCGGCGACCTGATCGAGCACGCGCGCGGCCGTTGCCGGCCCGATGCCCGGCATTAACTGGACGACGCGAAAACCCGCCACCCGGTCGCGCGGATTTTCCGCCCAGCGCAATACGGCGAGGACGTCCTTCACATGGACCGAATCGAGGAATTTGAGGCCGCCGAACTTGACGAACGGAATGTTGCGCCGGGTCAGTTCGATCTCGAGCGTCGCGCTGTGATGGGCGGCCCTGAACAGGATGGCCTGCGATTTCAGCTTCATGCCGTCCTCGCGCGCCTCCAGCACTTTCTCGACCACATAACGCGCCTGATCGACTTCATCGGCGACGGTGACAAGACGCGGACGTTGCGCCGATGCGCGATCGGTCCACAGGTTCTTCGTGAAGCGCTCGGCCGCGAGATCGATGACGGCGTTCGATGCGGCAAGAATCGGCTGTGTCGAACGATAGTTGCGCTCGAGCGTGACCTGTTTCGCCGGCGGATCGAAGTGCGCCGGGAAATCGAGGATGTTGCGCACCGTCGCGCCGCGAAACGAATAGATGGACTGCGCGTCGTCACCGACAACCGTCAGGCCGCGCCCGTCCGGCTTGATGCCGAGCAGGATCGACGCCTGCAGGCGGTTGGTGTCCTGGTATTCGTCGACAAGCACATGATCGAAGCGCCCCGACAGGTCGGCCGCGATCGACGGCTCCGCCGCCATGTGCGACCAGTACAGCAGAAGGTCGTCGTAATCGAGCACGCTCTGCGTCTGCTTGGCCGCGACGTACGCGGCAAAGAGCGCGCGCAGCTCGGCTTCCCATTCGCGACACCACGGAAACGCGGTGTCGAGCACGTCGGCGAGCGTTGCACTCGTGTTCACGACGCGCGAATAGATCGAAAAACAGGTGTTTTTCGACGGGAACCGCTTCTCTTTCGCCGACAACCCGAGTTCATGACGCACGAGGTTCATCAGATCGGCGGAGTCTTCGCGATCGTTGATCGTGAAGGTGGGCGACAGGCCGATGAGATCGGCGTATTCGCGCAGCAGACGCGCGCCGACGCTGTGAAACGTGCCCGACCAGGTGAGCCCCTGGGCGAACGCCGCCCGCGCGCCGGGCGCGGCGCCCGCGATGCGCGTGACGCGCCGGATCATTTCCTGCGCGGCGCGCCGCGAAAACGTGAGCAGCAGGATGCGACGCGGGTCGGCGCCCTTCATCACCAGGTGCGCGACGCGATGGGCCAGCGTATTCGTCTTGCCGGAACCCGCGCCGGCAATCACCAGCAGCGCGCCGGATGGTTCTCCAGAATCGTCCGCACCGAATTCGACGGCCTCGCGCTGGGCCTCGTTGAGCTTCGCGAGCCAGGCGGCGGCATTGGAGGGCGGGGAATCGGCGGTGGAGAGCACAGTGGTCGGGAGCATAAGGTGACGGAGGGCGACGCATACTGTATATCCATACAACCCGTGCCGACAAGCGCCCTGTTTGGGGCTCCATGGCGGCGACCGAAGCGATCCGCGCTTTCTTTGGGATTTTCAGCTCACGCAGACAGGAACGGCCCGGACGCGCATAGCGCTCCGGGCCGCTCGTTGCGACACGCCGTTGGCTCGGACGAAACCGTGACGCGGGTCGGGGACGCGAGAGGCGTGCGTGGTTAATCCTGCTTCTTTGCGTCCTTCACGCGAGCGTCGGCCGCTGCCTTGTCGGCATCGGACTGCGCATCGGTCTTCTTCCTGTCCGCCTTTGCCTGAGCGACGGCCGCCTTTTTATCAGCCTTCGACTGTTCCTTCGCGGCCTTGCTGTCTGCATGCGTGACAGGCTCCGATACCGGATCACGCGAAGGCGCGGTTTGCGCGAAAGCGGCGGCCGGCATGCCGGCCGACAGGCAACCTGCGACAAGCGCCGCGATGAGTGTGCTGGTTTTCATGGGATACCTCCTGTTGTGCCGTCTGCATTCTCCGCATGAAACGGTCCCGGCAGGGGAAACGGCTGAAACGGGGCCCGGAAAATGGGCGCGGGCAAGAGACGCGATTACCGACGGGTTACTGGTGTGTATCGGTTCCCGGAGCCGCGCCCTGTCCCTGCGTGCCCTGCATTTGCGCGTTCATTTCGTTGCTCGCGGCGGCCTTGTCAGCCTGCTTGTTGATCTTCGCGTTGCGCACGTCCTGCTTGTATTGCGCCTTCGCATCCTTCTGTTCCTGCTTCATCTGCGCCTTCGAAGCCTTCTTCGACGCGCGGTATTCGGCGTTTGCCTGCGCGTTGGCATCACGCTTCTGGACGAGCGGATCGGCCGAACCCGGCGCGACCAGTCGTTGCGGCGCCGGCGTGACGGGCGTTACACCCTGCGCGGCCGGTGCGGCCGGCGCCATGTCAGCGCCTTGCGCGGCGGGCATCTGCATCTGGGACTGGGGCTGGGCTGTCGCGCCCGGAGCCGGTTGCGCGCCTGTCTGCGCGAACGCAGCGCTCGAAGCAAGGGCGGTCAGGGCGGTACCGATCAGAAGCGAACGAATCTGGGTCATGGCTTTCCTCTCTCAAGTTGTCCGGCCGGGCGTCGAATCTGGCGTGCCGCATTCAATGCGCACCGCGTCCGGTCTGTTGAGCCTCGCTACAAAATGCAGCAGGCTTTTCTACAGACTGCCCTCTGGAGAGTGAAGTTCGACCGCAAACACCGGGTGTTACTCAACGTTTCATTTCCTGACAACTCGATAACATCTGCTTGCAGAGCGGGCCAAAGCAGGCACGCAGAGTGCGTCCATGAGACTTCTGGCTTATGATTCGATGTCGTATCCCGACTGGCGCGCGCCATGCCCAACCTCGATTTCACGCTGACCGGCGACTACGTCGAACTGCACAACCTGCTCAAGATCACGGGCCTCGCCGACAGCGGCGGCTCGGCGAAAGTAATCGTCGCTTCCGGCGCCGTGACCGTCGACGGCCAGATCGAAACGCGCAAGACCTGCAAGATCCGCGCGGGCCAGGTGGTGCTGCTGGGCGACACGCGGATCGCCGTCCACGAAGGTTAGCGAAAGAAATTGCACCAGAAATGTGCTTCGTGATCGACAGCGGCACAGCTTCCCAATAAGCTGTCTCTTTTAGAAGAAAACGGCGCGGACCGCGTTCCGCGCGCCGTTCCTCGTTCATGACCCAACCCGGTTTGCCCCACATAACCGCCGCGCAACCGTCGCTATCGCGGCATGCCGCCGATACCGCCCGCCTCGCCGCCCCGCTCGCCATCGCACAGCTCTCGCAGATGGCGATGGGTGTCACCGATACCGTCCTGCTCGGCTCGCTCGGTCCCGACGCGCTCGCGGCCGGCGGCCTCGGCGCGAACCTGTTCTTCGTCGTCGTGACGCTGCTGCAGGGCGTGCTGACGTCCGTCAGCGTGAGCGTCGCGCATGCGCGCGGCGCGCAGGCGGAAGAGCGCGTGCCGCACATCTACTGGACAGGTCTCCTGCTCTCGATCCTGCTGGCGATACCCGCGTTCGCGCTGCTGTCGTTCGCGAGTCCGATCCTGCTCGCGTTCGGCGAGCCCACGCTGCTCGCCCATAACGTCGGCGAATACTGCGCGATGCTGCGCTGGGGCACGCCTGCGAGTCTGATCGGGATCGGCCTGATGCGCTCGTTCCTGCCCGCGATCGGCGCCGCGAAGCGCCTGCTCTGGGTATCGATTGGCGGCGTGGGCGTCAACGCGTTCCTCAACTACGGCCTGATTCACGGCGCGTATGGCCTGCCGAGGCTCGGCTTTCTCGGCTCGGGCGCGGCGACGACCATCACGGTATGGCTGACGGCGCTCATCCTGATGGCGCTTCTCCACCTGCGTCCGAGATATCGCCATTTCGTGACGGCGACACGTCCGGAGATGCCGCTCATGGGCGAGCTGTTCGGCATCGGCTGGCCCGTTGCGATCACCTACGGCGTCGAGTCGACGCTTTTTCTCGCGACCGGCCTGATGGTCGGCCTGCTCGGCGAATCCCAGCTCGCCGCGCACCAGATCGCGCTCAATGTTGCTTCGGTGGCGTTCATGGTGCCGCTCGCGATCGGCCAGGCAGCGAACGTGCGAGTCGGCTACTGGTCGGGCGCCGGACAACCGCTTGCCGCCCGGCACGCCGGGTTCGTGGCGATCGCGCTCGGCGTCGGCTTCATGGTGCTGTCGGGCACCGTGCTGATCGTGGCACCGCACGCGATCGTCGGTCTGTATCTGCATCTCGACGACCCGGCGAACGCATCGACGGTGTCGCTCGCCGCGTCCCTGCTTGGCGTCGCGGCGATTTTCCAGATCGTCGACGGCATGCAGACGGTCGGCTCCGGCTGCCTGCGCGGCCTGAAAGACACCCGCGTGCCGATGATCGCCGCCGCATTCGGCTACTGGGGCATCGGCTTTCCGACTGGCTACACGCTGGCGTTCCACTTTGGCCTCGGGGCGCGCGGCCTGTGGTGGGGCCTCGCCGCGGGCCTCGCCAGCGTGGCGCTCCTGATGACGCTGCGCTTTCACCACCTGAGCCTGCGACGCGTACCCGCCATCCCGGCCGGTCAGCCGGGCACCGATAGCGCGACCGACCCAGGACTTACCCGGTAAACGCTGAAAACATGGCTGGAAACGCCTGTCGACTGGAAACCGGCCGGTAAAATAAGCGTCCGCTACATAGCGGCGCCGTATTTACCGTCAATCCAGGCAAACAGGATCTTTTCATGCTCGCCCGCGCTACCCGCCTTTTCCCCCTGTGGGCCGTGTTCGTCTCGTTCGCGGCCTGTTTTTCGCCGACGTCCGTAACACCCATCGCTCCGCACGTCACCACGCTGCTCACGATCATCATGCTGGCCATGGGCGTCACGCTCTCAGTGGCCGATTTCCAGCGTGTGTTCACGCGGCCGGCTCCGGTCGTGGCCGGCATCGTGCTGCATTACCTCGTGATGCCGCTTGCCGCGTGGGCCATCGCGAAGGCATTGCGCATGCCGCCCGACCTCACGGCGGGCATGGTGCTCGTCGGCAGCGTGGCGAGCGGCACGGCGTCGAACGTCATGATCTATCTGGCGCGCGGCGATGTCGCGCTGTCCGTCACCATCAGCGCGCTGTCGACGCTCGTCGGCGTGTTCGCGACCCCGCTGCTCACGCGCCTGTACGTCGACGCCTCGATCGTGGTCGACGTCCACGGCATGCTGATGAGCATCCTGCAGATCGTCGCGCTGCCAATCGTCGTCGGCCTGATCGTGAACCATCTGTTCAGCCGTTTCGTGCGCAGGATCGAGCCCGTGCTGCCGCTCGTTTCGATGGTCGCCATTCTGCTGATCATCGCGGCAGTCGTGGGCGGCACGCAAAAGAGCATCGCGTCCGTCGGCCTCCTGGTGATGCTCGGCGTCGTGCTGCATAACGGGATCGGCCTGCTCGGCGGTTACTGGGGCGGCCGCCTGCTCGGCTTCGACGAGGCCGTGTGCCGCACGCTCGCCATCGAAGTCGGCATGCAGAACTCCGGCCTTGCCGCCACGCTCGGCAAGCTGTACTTCACGCCGATCGCCGCGCTCCCGGGCGCGCTGTTCTCGGTGTGGCACAACCTGTCCGGGTCGCTGCTCGCGGGCTACTGGGCAGGCCGCCCGGCGAAGGGGTCGACGCACCCTGACGGTGCCGCCCCGCTCGCGCCCGGGCGCAGCCAGGGCGCGTCGTAATCCGCCATTCGCGGTCATCGTCCCGATGACCGCGCTCACACGGCGGCGGCTGATCCTCAAGCCTGTTGCCGTGTGTTTGCCGCCGGCGCTGCGTCCTCCGTTATCCTTCGATTCCGCCTGTTCGCCGCACTTCGCGTTACCCTTCCTTTCCCCACGCCTTCCCGTGACGTGCCCGTCACCGCTCGACCACCCCATCCGCCCGACGCGTTCACGCATTCTGAAGCGACGCGCCGGCGCAAACAATCTGCCGAACGGCCAGGTGGGTCTGGCCGCCCGATTCCCCTTAGAATGCTTTTCAGGCTGCGGCGGTGACTCGCGGTACGCCAGTTGCCAGGCGGTAGCAGCCGTTTCACAGGGAGAGCGCCAAGGTGCCGGGATACAACAGCAACAAGAACAGCGTTCGGCTTCACGATATTTACGTCGCTTGGGCCGCCAGCCTGCGCCTCGCATTCGCGTGTGCGTTCCTTGCGTTCGTCAGCGGCTGCGCGACGCGCCCACCGGCAACCGATCTTCATCGCGACATCACGCACGCGCTGCCGGCGTCGGAACCCACCGCGCTCGGCGCGGCGCTCGCCCCGCTCGAACGCATGCATCCCGGCGAATCCGGCTTCCGTGTGCTGGCGAGCGGCACCGACGCGCTGCAGATGCGCATCGCACTCGCCCGCGCCGCGACGAAGACGCTCGACATGCAGTACTACATCGCGAATGAGGACACCACGGGCAAGCTGCTGCTCGCCGCCGCACTCTACGCGGCCGATAACGGCGTGCGGGTGCGCATGCTGGTCGACGACCTGAACTTCAAGGACATCGATCGCGTGATGGCCGCGCTCAATTCCCACGACAACATCGAAATCCGCGTCTTCAATCCGTTCGGTTCGGCGCAGGAAAGCTTCTACGAGCGCACGAGCAACGTGTTGACGCAGCTCGACCATTTCACGCGGCGCATGCACAACAAGGCCATGATCGCGGACAACCAGCTCGCGATCGTCGGCGGCCGCAATCTCGGCGACGAATACTTCAGCGCGAGCGAAACGCTGCAGTTCCGCGACATCGATGTGCTCGCGGCAGGCCCGGTCACGAATGACATTTCGGCAAGCTTCGACGCGTACTGGAACAGCAGTGCCTCGTACCCGCTACGCGCGCTCAACAAGCAGAAATTCGACGCCGCCGATCTCGATGCGATGCGCGACGAACTGCGGGCACACTGGCGCGCCAACGCCGATCCGTATAACGCGAAACCGCTCAACGCCACGCCGCTTGCCTCGCAGATCCAGAAGGACGAACTCGGGCTCACGTGGGCGAAAGCCGAATTCAAGGCCGACACGCCCGACAAGATCACGCATCCTTCGCCCGACTACAAAAGCCCGCCGCTGGAGCGCGTCATCGCGCTCACGAACGCGGCGCAGAAAGAAGTGCTGATCACGTCGCCTTACTTCGTGCCACACGATGCCGGCGTCAAGGCGCTCGGCGAGCTCACGGCGCGTGGCGTGCGGGTTGCCGTGCTGACGAACTCGCTTGCCGCCACCGATGCAGTCGCCGTGCAGGCCGGGTACAGTCCATATCGTGAACCGTTGCTCGCGCACGGCGTCGAGCTTTACGAATTCATGCCGCAGCAGGAACAGCGTAGATCGCGGGTCAATTTCATCGGTTCGGCCTCGCACTCGAGCCTGCACGCCAAGACATTCGTGATCGACCGGCGGATCCTTGTGATCGGCTCGATGAATCTCGATCCGCGCTCCGCGAATCTCAACACGGAACTGGTGCTCGTGATCCATAGCCGGCCGCTCGCGGAGCAGCTGGCAACGATCTTCGACCATGCAACGGCTCCGTCGGTCAGCTATCGCGTGGAACTTGCCACGCCCGCGCAGCTTGCGCGGCTCAAGGCAACGGATGCGCCGCCGAGCGACCTTGTCTGGACCGGCGAGGTCGAAGGCCAGTTACGCACCTGGAATCTGGATCCGGGCGCCGGTTTTTACAGGAACCTGATGACGGGAATTTTCATGCTGCTGCCAGTCGACAGCCAGCTTTGACGTGCGGTAGTGCCGCGCGCCGCAACACTTTCTCAAGTGGAGTTGAATCATGACTGAAGATGTACGGATGGAGCGCGACACGTTTGGCGAAATCGCCGTGCCGAATGCAAAACTCTGGGGCGCCCAGACGCAGCGCTCGTTGCAGAACTTCAAGATCTCGACTGAAAAGCAGTCGCCCGAACTGATTACCGCGCTCGCCATCATCAAGCGCGCGGCAGCGGAAGTAAATCAGGGCCTCGGCGTACTCGACGAAAAGAAAGCCCGCGCGATTATCGAAGCCGCCGACGAAATCATCGCAGGCAAGCACCCCGACGAATTTCCGCTTGCCGTGTGGCAGACCGGCTCCGGCACGCAAAGCAACATGAACCTCAACGAGGTGATCGCGAACCGGGCAAGCGAACTGCTCGGCGGCGAGCGCGGCGAAGCACGCAAGGTGCATCCGAATGACGACGTGAACCGCGGGCAGTCTTCAAACGATGTGTTCCCGACGGCCATGCACATCGCGGCGGCTGTCGGCATCGTCAAAAATCTGCTGCCGGCGGTGAAGACCTTGCGCGATACCCTCGACTCGAAGGCGAAAGCGTTCGCTGGCATCGTGAAAATTGGCCGCACGCACTTGCAGGATGCGACGCCGCTCACGCTCGGTCAGGAGTTCTCCGGTTACGTCGCGCAACTCGATCAGTGCGCGAAGCATCTCGAATCGGCGCTGCCGCATCTGTATGAACTCGCGCAGGGCGGCACGGCCGTCGGCACCGGCCTCAACGCGCATCCGCAGTTCGCCGGCAAGGTCGCGGCTGCGATCGGCAAGCTGACGGGCGTGCCGTTCGTGTCGGCACCGAACAAGTTCGAGGTGATGGCCGCGGCGGATGCGCTCGTCTTCGCGCACGGCGCGCTGAAAACGGTGGCCGCAAGCCTGATGAAGATCGCGAACGACATCCGCTGGCTCGCGAGCGGTCCGCGCTGCGGCCTCGGCGAGCTGTCGATTCCGGAGAACGAACCGGGCAGCTCGATCATGCCGGGCAAGGTCAATCCGACGCAGTCCGAAGCGCTCACGATGCTGTGCTGCCAGGTGTTCGGCAACGACGTCGCCGTGAACTTCGGCGGCGCGAGCGGCAATTTCGAGCTCAACGTGTTCCGTCCGATGATCGCCCACAACGTGCTGCAATCGATCCGGCTTCTCGCTGACGGCGCGCTGAGTTTCAACGACAACTGCGCGGTCGGCATCGAACCGAACCACGACCGTATCGAGACGCTGCTGAACGAATCGCTGATGCTCGTCACCGCGCTCAATCCGCACATCGGCTACGACAAGGCCGCGCAGATCGCGAAAAAAGCGCACAAGGAAGGCACGACACTCAAAGCCGCGGCGCTCGCGCTCGGTCACGTGACAGAACAGCAATTCGACGACTGGGTGAAGCCAGCCGACATGGTCGGCACGATCAAGACCTGACGTCCGGCTGGGGTCGATCTTTTGCCGGATCCGATGCCTGATCTCCGGCCCGGATACCGATACGAAAAACGCCGTGCCGGCGTGAACCGGCGCAGCGTTTTTTACTGGTGTCCTTACTGGTGTCTTTACCTGGCAGGCTCAGGCCACGCGCACTCACCCGGCGCGCGCGTTCAGGGCCCGCAGCGACGCCCCATCAAACCGCGCCTTTCACCACCTCTTCAGGCTTCAGTTCGACGATGGCATCGAGCGCGTCCTTGACGTCCATCGCGTACTTCGCAAGGCGTTTCTGCTCGTCGGTTTCCGGCTCGAACGACGGCACGCCAATCGGGTGCCCGTTCTCGTTGACGGCGACCATCACGACGAGGCAATCAGTCGTCTGCAGCAGCTCGCCGCCCTTCGGGTCGCCGGCCTGCACCGACACGTGAATGTGCATGCTGGTCCGGCCCGTCGCGACGACGCGGGCGCGCAGTTCGACCAGATTGCCGACCAGGATCGGACGACGGAAACGGATGTTGCCGACGCTTACCGTCACGCAGTAGCGGCTCGACCAGACCGCCGCGCACGCGTAGGCGGTTTCGTCGATCCACTTCATCAGCGCGCCGCCGTGAACCTTGCCGCCGAAGTTCACCGAGGTCGGCTCGGCGAGAAAGCGGAAGGTGGTTTCGGAACGGTCCATCGGGGCCGCAGGGTTGTGGGTCTTGACTCTACTCATCCTGCACTCCGTTCGGGAATTGAGATTATCGAAAGGAGCCGATTATACGAGTGCCAGAAACAGCGCGATACACGATCCGGAGATACCACGTTGTGCGCGAAGACAAACGAACAAGCGCACGAACGCACGAGCGCACAAAACGCACCGGCCGCGTGACCTGAACCGTCTGCACACGGGTCACAAGCGGTTCAACGCACCGTGCACGCCGTCAGATACGTCAAAACCCTTCAGGCAGCGGACGCAAACCGCTCGCGATAATCAAGCGGCAACACCCCGAACCTTCGCATGAACGCACGTCTTAAATTCTGTTCACTGCCAAAGCCGCAGTCGAGCGCGATCCGCTTGAGCGGCGCGCGCGAAGCCGCTAGCGACTGTGCCGCCGCTTCGAGTCGCATCGATGAAACGGTTTTCGCGGGCGTACGCCCCACTTCCTCGACGTAGCGTCGCGCGAAGGTACGCGGGCTCATGCGCGCCTGACCGGCCAGCCGCTCGACCGAAAGATCGTCGCGCAGATTGACCGCCATCCAGCTATGCAGCGCGTCGAACGGGCCGCCGGCCGTTGCCTGCGCGGCCAGTGCCGCGCTGAACTGGGACTGCCCGCCGGGACGCTTCATGAAAACCACCAGCCGCCGCGCGGCCTGCATTGCGATCGCGTGACCGACGTCTTCCTCGATCAGCGCCAGCGCGAGGTCGATGCCCGCGGTCACGCCCGCCGAAGTCCAGACCGCGTGCGTCTGCCGCGGGTCGTGCGCTTCATCGTCGCGCGCGGACATGGCCGCGCCCTGCCCGCCGCGCCCATCATCCGCATCGCTCGGATCACCTCCGGAGCGCCGCGCGGACACGTCGCCTGCAACGCGCAAATCCCGCGCATCGCGGATGAAAATCGGATCCGCATTCACATGCACCTTCGGAAAATGCCGTGCGAGCAGTTCGGCACTGCGCCAGTGCGTCGTCGCGCGGCGTCCGTCGAGAAGGCCCGCCGCCGCCAGATAAAACGCGCCGGTGCACACCGAACACACGCGGCGCACGCGAGGTGCGCGACGCGCGAGCCACGCGACGAGCTCGGGCTGCAGCGCGATCCGCTCGTCGATCGGCACACCGGACACGATCACGGTATCGATGGGTTCGTCATCCAGCGCATCGAGCCGTTGCGTGACGACCGGCAAACCCGGAAACGTCTGCAGGACACCGCCTTCGATCGACGCCACCGTCAGGCGATAGGCAACCGGCTCGTGCGCCGGCATCCCGGTTGCGTCCGGAACGGCCGCTTTTCGCGCAGCCTCGGCGAGCGTCAGCTCGGCTCGCCAGAACGCCTCCAGCGGTCCGCAGGCGTCGAGCAGCACGAGATCGGGCGCCACGGCGATCACGATGTGGCGAACCATTGAAACAGGTGTGACAGAAGCATTCATGTGAGCAGGCTTGTCGTCCAGTCGGAACAGCAATCAGGAAGCCGCAGCAGCGACGACGCGCGAGCGCGACCACGCAAAGGCGAGCGTCGCGAGCGCGGCAACGCCGAGCAACGGCAGGATCGCCGCATTGATCACGGCCCAGCCGAAGTGCGCGAGCAGCTGTCCCGCGAAAAGCGATCCGAGCGCGGAAAACGCGAAGGTCGTGAATTCGCTCGTGGCCTGCGTCTTCGCGCGTTCGGACGGCCGGTACGACTGCGACAGCAGCGTCGAGCCGCCTACGAACATGAAGTTCCAGCCGACGCCAAGGCAGGCCAGCGCCGCATAAAAGTGCGGCAGGTCGGTCGAACGAAGCGCGATCACGGCGCACAGCGCCGACAACACGATGCCCACGCCGATCACACGCAGCACGCCGAAGCGCCGGATCAGTCGCCCAGTGAAGAACGACGGCGCGAACATGCCGACAAGGTGCCATTGAATGATCCGCGCGCCGTCTCCGATCGTGTGTCCGCAGGCGAGTGCCGCGATCGGCGTCGCTGTCATCACGAACATCATCACGGCATAACCGAGCGCGTTGTTCGCCAGCGCGGCAAGGAAAACCGGCTGCAGGACGATGTCCCCGAGAGGTCGCGCCGGCTCGGCGGCCACGGCCGCGCTCGCGTGGGCCGGCACGTGATCCCGGTAGAACAGCGCGAGCAGCACGATCGACAGGAGGCCAAACACGGTCACGAGCGCATACGACCCGGCGAACGCCACTGGCGCGAGCCAGTCGCGGCTCCACGCGGCAAGCGCCGGGCCGGCCACCGCGGCGAAGACGCCGCCCGCCAGCACCGTCGAGATCGCACGGCCTTTCGCCTCGCCGCCGACGGCGTCAGCGGCGGCAAGCCGGTAGTACTGCGCGAATGCCTGGAACACGCCGACCGTCGCCGTGCCGGCGCAGAACGCCCAGAAACTGTGATGAAAGATCGCATACACGGAGATCGCGCCGCCCACCGCCCCGACGCCCGCGCCCAGCACGAACCCCGCGCGCCGTCCGACGCGGGCCATGAGGAACGACGCGAAAATCGTGGTGAGCGCGGCGGCGACGGTGATCAGCGAAAAGGGCAGCGTCGCGAGCGCCTTGTCGTCGGCGAGCGTGTAGCCGACCAGCCCTGTCAACGTCAGATCGATGGACACCGACGACGTATAAAGCGCCTGGCATACCGCCAGCACGCGCGCGCCGCGCCGGCCGCTGGCGTCGGACGGGCGCGGATCCGGAACCGTGGATGAAAAAGCAGCAGCGTTGGGCGACATTGGCGAACCTCATGCGGTCAAGGTGACGAAAGTCCTGATCGTCACATGCCCGTCGATGGCAGGAATGCCAATGATGCATCAATTCCAGCCAGACCAGTCGTTTCCACCGGCCACGGCATCGCGGTTGCGATTATTTATGGAAGGTGACGCCTTCGTCGATGGTGCCGTACATCGTGATACCGCTCGAATCCGATTGCGAGGAACTCGCGCCGCCCTGTGCGCAGCCAGCGCAAAGCACCGCAAACGCGGCTGCGGCAATGGCGAAATAGCGTTTCATGACTGCCTTGCTGTCCGGCGAGAAGAGGATCCGATTCTAGCCTGGCGGACGTCCCGCACCCGGTAGCGGCATTGCATTCGACATTTCGCCTCATCGTGAAACATGGAATGCGATGCCGCGCTAAAGTGAGGTCATCGCGCGCCTTATCGGCCGCTACCCATGTGGAGACGCCATGTCCAATCCGTTGCTCGACGAGCGCGGCCAGAGCCATTTCCCAGGTCTGAGCCGGCTCGGCGCGCTGCTTGCCGATCCGGGGCGCGCCGCGATGCTGTGGGCGCTGATGGACGGCAGCGCCAGGCCCGCCGGCGAACTGACGTTGATCGCGGGTCTCTCGCCGTCGGCGGCCAGCGCCCATCTGGCGCGGCTCACCGATGGCGGCCTTCTCGCGCTCGAAGTGCGCGGCAGGCATCGCTATTTCAGGATCGCTTCGCCGGAAATCGCCGCCACGATCGAAGCGCTCGCCAACGTCGCGCAGGCCACGGCGCCGCAGCGTCCGGTGCTGCGTCCCGCACGCACGGTGCCGGTCGACATGCGTTACGCGCGCACGTGCTACGACCACATGGCCGGTGAGCTCGCGGTGCGCGTTTTCGAACGGATGGTCGGCGACGGTCTGCTCACGCAGAACGGCGACACGCTCGACGCGACGCCCGCCGGCACGGCCCGCTTCGCGGGCTGGGGCATCGACGTCGGCGGACAGCAGGCGCGGCGGCGACGCTTCGCCTGCACCTGCCTCGACTGGAGCGAACGCCGGCCGCATCTGGGCGGCGCGCTCGGCGCGGCGCTTCTCGAAGCGTGGAAGACGCACGGCTGGGTCGAACGCACGGAGCGGCCGCGCATCCTGCGAATCACGCCTGCCGGACGGCGCCACTTCGACCAGTTCCTCGCGCAATAAGGCGGCGGGCCGGATTTTCCGCTGCGCGCGACCGTCGATAAATTTTGTTACAGGCCTCCCGGCGAGACTTACAAATGAGCGCGCCTTGATACAGGCACGGCAGGTAGAGTGACTTCACAGGATGCGGCCATGCGGCTGCATCCGATGGAGAGAACACATGAACACACTCACACCACACCTGCTTGCGCTCCGCCGTATCACGGGTTATCTCCTCCTCGCCGCCGTGCCGTTTTCCCTTGCTGCCCAGGCCGCGTTCGCGCAGGCCGCGCCACCGGACGCCCCGCCCGATGCACAGGCGCCGCAGACGGCCCAGAACGATCCGCCGGGACGCGTCGCGCGCCTGAACTACACCGCGGGCACGGTCACCACCCAGCCCGCCGGTGCAACCGACTGGTCGTACGCGCAGATCAACCGGCCGCTCACCACCGGCGACCAGCTCTGGAACGACAAGGGCGCGCGTTCGGAACTGCATCTCGGCTCGACGGCGGTTCGCCTCGGCGAATCGACGAGCCTCGACGTCCTGAATCTCGATGACAGCAACGCCCAGTTGAAGGTCGCGCAGGGCACGCTGTCGACGCGTGTGCGTTCGTTGCCGGCCGGTTCGACGTATGAGATCGACACGCCGAACCTCGCGCTCGGCGTGAGCGCTGCTGGCGATTACCGCGTCGACGTCGCGCCGGACGGCAGCAGTACGACCGTCACCGTGCGCAGCGGCGCGGCAACCGTGTATGGAGACAACGCACAGGTGCCCGTGCAGGCCGGCCAGCAGGTGACGTTCACCGGTACGAACCTGCAACAGACCGCCGACAACGGCGCGCCGCAGCCTGATGCATTCGATCAGTGGGCATCGAGCCGCGACGCGGCCGAAGACCGCTCGGTATCGGCGCGCTACGTATCGCGCGACATTCCCGGCTATCAGGATCTCGATGCCAACGGCACGTGGCGCGACAATCCGCAATACGGCGAAGTGTGGGTACCGAACGCGGTGCCGACGGGCTGGGCGCCGTATCGCGACGGCCACTGGATCTGGCAGGCGCCGTGGGGCTGGACATGGATCGACGACGCGCCGTGGGGTTTCGCGCCGTATCACTATGGCCGCTGGGCTTATGTCGACAATGCGTGGGCGTGGGCGCCGGGGCCGATCGTCGAAGCAGAGCCGCCGGTGTATGCGCCGGCCCTCGTCGCGTTCGTGGGCGGTGGCGACAGTCATTTCAACTGGGGCGTGAATCTGGCGATCGGCGGTGCGGTGGCAGCCGCCGGCGTCGCATGGTTTCCGCTCGGTCCGGGTGAGCCGTGGCATCCGCGCGGCGGCGACTGGAGCCCGCACTATTACGACCGCGTGAACCGGACGGTGGTGGTGAACAATGACAACCGCCAGATGAACGTGACGAACATCAACGTCCACAACACGTATGTCAACTATCGCGCGCCCGGCGGCGTGACCGCCGTCCCGGCGACCGCGTTCGTCCATGGTCAGCCGGTGGGACGTTATGCGCAGAAGGTCGATCCGCGTCAGTGGCGAAATGCGCGGATCAATCCGGGCACCCCGGGCATCGCACCGGTTCGCGAGAGCTTCAACCCCGGCATGCGTAACGCGAACTCCAGGCCGCCTTCGAACGTGACGCAACGGCCCGTCATCGCAACCCGTAGTCCGGTCATGCCGGCGGTGTATCACGACAACCTCGCACAACGTTTCGCGCGAAGCGGCGGACGCGTGCCGAACGCGGGAAATCCGGTGGTGCGCACTTCCGTACCGGCGCATCTGGGCAACCGGCCGCGGCAGGCTGGCTCGGACGCGCCGGCGCAGAACGTGCGTGTGGTACAGGCGCATGGTCCGGGCGCGACGCCAGCGCGCGGTGAAGGTCAAGTGGCGCAGCGTCCGGGTACGGCGCCTCAACGTCCCGGTGCAGTTGCGCGGGCGCCGGGCGCGGCCCCGCAACACCCGGGTCAGCCTCCGCAAATGGCTAACGCACATCCGCAGCCGGCAAACGGCGTGCCGCGTCCGCCACAGGTCTGGGGCAATGTTCCGAACGGGGGGCAACCGCATCCGCAACCAGAAGCAGCGGCCGGTCAGCCACGCCAGCAGCCGGCATGGACGCAGCCTCATGCGCCGATGGCGCAGCAGGCCCCGCGTCCGCAGCAGCCGGGCAGTCCGATGCAGGGCCATCCGGCGCAGACAGATCGCGGCGCGCCACAACCGCCGAATCATGCGGAGAATCCGGCCGTCGCCCAGCAGCCGCGTCAGGAATTCCATCCGCAGGCGCAGCCGCCGCAAGCGCAGCAGATGCATCAACCGCAACAGGCGCAATCAATGCCGCATCCGCAGCCCGCACCTCAACAGGCCGCACAGGCGCCACACACGCCGGAAATGCACGCGCAGCAACAGCCCCGGCCACAGCCGGCACCTCAACCCGTGCAGCAGCCGCCTCGCGAGGCGTTTCATCCGCAGCCGCAACCACGGCAACAGGCCCAGCAGCCGCGGCCAGAACCGCGTCCGCAGCCGCAACCCCAGCCGCGCCCGGAATTTCATCCGCAACAGGCGCAGCAGCCGCGTCCACAACCAGCGCCCCAGCCTCATCCGCAACCGCCGCCGCAGGTCCAGCAGCCGCATGCGCAACCACACCCGGACCAGCACGCCACGGGCGGAGGCGAACATCAGGAACATCAGAGAGGTTGAAACGTTTTTCGTCAACGTCGACTCCATGAAAAAACCCGCATCGGCTCACGCAGCGATGCGGGTTTTTCGTCATGCCCAGCCGGCACGACGTGAAACGGAACAAGAGACTACACGGCCATCGGCGCCGTCAGCGGCTCGTGATGACGGTAGCCGACCAGCGAGAAATCCGACGGCTCGATCTTCTCGAGCCATTCCGGCTCATAGACGCCCGTCTGCGCATACGCCGGCACGCGCTCACTGATCGCGAACGAAGGGCTGTCGAACGGCTCGCGCCTGAGCTGCTGCTGCAGCATGTCGAGCTGGTTTTCGTAGATGTGCGCGTCGCCGATGAAATACGTGAACCAGCGCGGCGTGTAGCCCGTCAGCCGTCCGACCAGATGCAGCAGCGCGGCGCCTTCGGTCAGATTGAACGGCGTACCGAGCCCGACGTCGTTACTGCGGATATACAGGCAGAGTGAAATTTCGCGCTTCGTCGCGTTCGGCAGAAACTGGTACAGCAAATGGCACGCAGGCAGCGCGATTTCGTCGAGCACCGCCGGGTTCCATCCGTGAAACAGGATTCGACGGTCCGACGGGTTGCGCATGATCGTGTCGAGACACTGGCGCAACTGGTCGACCGCCTTGTAGAGCAGCACTTTCTGGCTGCCGCCTTCATCGAATGACGTGACGATACTGAAGCCACGCGAGGTCGCATCCGCGATCCGTGCGGTGGCGCCTGCGTCCAGCACCTTGTAGGCCGGCCACTTGCGCCACTGCACCCCGTACACGTCGCCGAGGTCGTCCGGGCCTTCGCGATACGGGTTCGCGAGCCATTGCGGATTGTCGTTGGCGTTCGCGTCCCAGACCTTGCAGCCGAGCGCGCGGAACTCCGCCGCGCTGCGCGACGCGCGCAGGAAGCCCACCAGTTCGCCCACGGCGGACCTGAACGCCAGTTTCTTCGTGGTGACAGCCGGGAAACCCTGCTGCAGATCGAAGCGCATCATCGCGCCGGGCATGCTGATCGTGCGAATGCCCGTGCGGTTTTCCTGCCACGTGCCGGTATCGAGAATCTGGCGGACGAGGTCGAGGTATTGTTTCATTCGGGTTCCTTCGGCCGGGCGCGGACGCACCCGTTTTTGGCAGCAGAGAATCCCTGATTCTAGCAAGCGCGGCGGACTCCCGTCCGGCCGCGCTGTTTTACTGTCGATCGAGGGGGTCGCGGCGCATGCCGGCGAACTTCCCGATGAGGATGAGGGTGAACGAAGCGCCCGATGCGCTTCAGAGATGCGGGATGGTGGCGGGCAGATCCGCATGCACGGCGATCGGATCGCCATCGATATGTCGCATGCCATGCGAGCACAGCAGCCGGTACAGCGTCACGCGTGAAATGCCGAGTTCCTGCGCCGCGTCGCCGAGGCGCCCGCGATGACGCAGCAGCGCCAGCTCGATGGCCTGACGCTCGGCCGCTTCACGCGCCTGCGCAAGCGAAACCGGCACGATCTCCACGTAATCCGCGAGCTCGAGGTCGCGTGCGGTAATCGCACGCCCCTCGGACATCACGATTGCCCGGCGCACGCGGTTGATCAGCTCGCGCACGTTGCCCGGCCAGCTGTAGTTATGCAGCGCCGCGATCGCATCCGGCGAAAACCCGCGCAGACGGCGGCTCGCATCCTTCCTGAAGCGTTCGAGCATGTGACGCGCGAGCAGTTCGATGTCCTTGCCACGCGCGCGCAGCGGCGGCTCGTCGATCTGCAGCACGCACAGACGGTGATACAGATCGGCACGAAACCGCCCTTCGATCATCGCCGTATGCATGTCGACGTGCGTGGCCGAAATGATCCGGACGTCGACAGACGTCGACGCGTGGCCGCCCAGCCGTTCGACCTTCCCTTCCTGCAGGAAACGCAGCAGGCTGGCCTGGCTTTCCATCGGCAGATCGCCGATTTCATCGAGGAACAGCGTGCCGCCGTTCGCCGACTCGACGCGGCCGATCTTGCGCTGGTTCGCGCCGGTAAAGGCACCGCGCTCATAGCCAAACAGTTCGGATTGCAACAGATGCGGCGGGATCGCGCCGCAGTTGATCGGCACGAACGGCGCGGCGCGACGGCCCGAGCGTTCGTGAATCGCCACCGCCGTCAGTTCCTTGCCCGTGCCGGATTCGCCGGAGATAAACACCGGCGCGTCGGTCATCGCAACCTTGCGGATCGAGCGGAAGAGCGCGAGCATCGCGTCGCACGAACCGACCATTTCACCTTCGGTGCCAGCGGTGGACGTGGCATCGTTCGAGGCGGGTTCGCCAAGCGAAATCATTCCGTAAGCGTGACCGACGGAATCGACGATGCGATCGCCCGCATACGGGACCGTTACGTAATCGAAACAGTAGTCACGCACCAGACGACGCAGTGCTGCATCCTGCAACTGGCCTGGCGTGGTGGCGGCTACCCAGCCGACATTGGGCATCGTCAGGCACGACTCGAACCCGACGATTTCATGCGGCTGAAAACGGCTCGACAGGTCGAGCAGGCCGCCGGCTGCCGTACCGGCACGCACAGCGCGACGAACGTCCCGCGCCGAATTGACCACTTCCACATGCCAGCCGCGCTCGTGAAAGCGCGAATTCAGGTCCGCGCTTGGATCGCGAGTCACGTAAATCAATTGCCGCGGTGCGGATTCCATTATTCAGATCCTCTCGTCAACGAACGTTAAGGATGACGGCACGTACCTGAACAGTTGTTTTCAGACACGCCGGCTCACGTCGGGATTTCGCGTTGGCAAAAAACCGAACGGCCATTCCATTCCGTGCGGACAGCGGATCCCCGAAAAGCGGCGTGTGTGTATTGAGACGTCCCTGGTCCGGACATTTTTAAAATGTGCTGCTGTTTTCCAGAGCTTACTATACGCGCGCCGCCCGGGAAAACATTTATGCAAATTAAATATCTCTTCCTCCACAGGTAAGGCTGAGCGGGCGATTCGGGTTGTCTGCATCCTGTTAATAAACCGATTCCATCACACGATTAAACGTTTTCACTCCGTTTCACGTCCCGCCGCTGCTTTCCGGAATCTCCGGTATTTTCTGCCACTCGTTTCAGACCTGAAACATTTTCAGTCGTTTTCTTAATCCATCCATCACGCCAATTAGAAGCTGCCCAGTCCCATCAATGGATTGCGGCAGATGGCACACGTTTCGCTAAATGTCCTGCACCAAGGAGACACACCATGCGACCTGTTTTCCGCATCGACATGAAGTTGTCCACGCTGGGCGCCGCAATCTGCGTCTTGCTGGCCTCGACGGCGCTGCCTGTCGACGCCATTGCCCAGGTGGTTGCTCCCGCATCAGACAGCAGTAGACCTGCCGTTGCATCCGTAACGCCCGTAGTGCTCGCCAGTCTGGACGACAACGCGACGGACACATCGTCGGTCGCCGCACAGACGTCTGCCGATTCCACCGGGGCCGCGGACGTCGCCGCGTCGAACGGCATGGTGCTCGACGACCAGATGCTGTCGCGGCAGCGCGGCGGCGCGGTCGGCATGGTGATGGTGGCGGCGACGCCGCAGATGCGGGGCGGGTCGGTGACGCTGTGGGACGAGATTGCACCGCCCACGCCGCTGCCGGTTCCGGTGGATGCGGCCCGCGCGGCGCAAGGCAACGTGGCGAGCTTCACAAGACAGTAACGCGAATGAACAACGAACACGATCGCCGCTGCCCGGCACCGGCACTTCGGTTCGCTATCGGGGACCCTGACATGACCGCTTCAACCCAGACCACGCGTGCCCGCCGGCCATCCGCGCCGCGCCTTGCAGCCCTGCTGCTCGGCGCCCTGGCCGCCGGTGCCGCGACGCTCGCGAGCGCCGAGCAGGCCGTCAATCCCGGCGACATCATCGTCGAACGTCAGATCACCCCGCGCATCGCCTACGACAACGTGCCGAAGAGCGAGGACCCGGTACTGGTGCGCGCCACGACGTTCCCGGCCAGCAGCTTCAATCCGATGATGGCGACGATGGTCTCCGACGCGGACCTGACGAGCGCGCACGGCTCGACCGGACTGGCCGACGGCAGCGTCGGCGCAGCCGGCCTGCAGGCGGTCACACGCATCCTCAGCGGCAACGCCACCGGCAATAACATCGCGCTGAACAGCGGCAACATCGGCGCGCCGGCGGCGGGTATCGGCGGCACGATTTCCTCATCGGTATCGGGCGCGCTGGCGCCGCTGTCGACCGCCCTCGGCGGTGCGCTGGGAGGCCTGAAATGAGCCGCCTTCCGAACCGCACCCCCGGCATGCGCCGTTCGATCGCCGCGTGCGCGGTACTCGGCGCACTGCTCGTGCCGGTCGCCCATGCGCAGTCCGTCCCGCGCGTCACCGCCGATGCGACGATCGCGAACGGCGCCGCGACCAGCGTGCACGGTGCGATCGCGATGAACGAAACAGCCGGCCTCGACAACGCCCAGGCCAACCAGTTGACGATCACGACAGGCGGCGCGGTGGCGAACGACAACTTCAGCGCCCAGAGCTCGACGGTCGCCGCGAAGGTCAAGGCCGCGCGCGCTTCCATCGAAGGTAATGCATTTTCCAGTACGTCCGGAGCGGTGATGTTGAACCAGTCTGCGGGCGCGGGAAATCTCCAGCAAAACAGTGTGCAGCTTGGCACTGCGGTGCTCGGAGTCGAGACCGTTCCGGATGGGGTGCTATCCGCGACGGCCGCGAAAAACGGTGGTTCGGGTCAATCCATCGGGGTTCAGGGCGTCAGGGAAGCCAGCATTTCCAATGAGGCTTTCAAGAACGTCAGCGGGATCGTCCAGATCAACCAGGCTGCAGGAGCCGGTAATGCAACGGCAAACAGTTTTGTGCTCCGTCCCCCGGCGGGCACTCTTTTCTAAATAGCCACACTCGTATCGGAGCGAAAAAATGAAACGCACAATTATTGCAGCGGCAGTGTTTGCGGCAGCTTCGGGTTCCGCCTTCGCATCGCCGCAGAACCCCTACCTGTTCAACGCCACCATGGTCGGCGAACAGGTCGGCATCGAAGGCTGGGTCACGCTGTTCGGCTGCGTGAACGTGTCCAGCACCGCCGGCGCCGTCGTGAACAACACCCAGAACACCAGCGTCTTTGCATCGCTCGATCCACAGGCACAGAGCTATATAAAGGGCGCCGTCACGACGAGCTATAACAACCGTTCAAGCGGCGTTGTCGGCACGGGCACGAACACCTCGTACGACAACAAGTCGTTCACGGCAAACGAAGCCTCGTTGCACGGCTACACAACGACCACGACGAACGCATCGAACTCGACGACGACGAAGAGTTCGGCCAGCAACTACGCGTACGGCAACACGGCGAGCGCGGGGGAAGCGAGCCAGGCACATAGCGCGAACGACAACGGCTGGTCCAGCAACAGCGCCTCGGCAAGCGACACGTCGAAGACGCACACGAATAATTCTTCGTCGCAGAATGCGAGCTCCAACTACGCGAATGGCAACCATAGCCAGGCGGCGGCAGGCACGGCTTCGGCAGGTATCGCCACCTCGAGCGGCGGCAACATCTTCAATGGCCACGCTGGCGTCTCGGTTTCGGGTTCGGAAAGCACCGCGTCGAACTACAAGAGCAATCACAACAACGGCGGTTCGTCGACGTCCTCGCACGGCTCGAACTCGGAAGACACGTCGAACTCGACGAAGAGCGCCGATGCAAACCACGCTTCGTATGGCGACGCATCCCAAAGCTGGGCGGCAACGGCATCGAACAGCGGCTCGGGCAACAAGTCGAAGGGCTCCACGTCGACTTACGCTCATAACGACTCGTCCACGCATGCGACGGGAAGCGCAAGCTCCTCTTCGTACAGCAAGTCGTCGCAGGCATCGCGCTCTTCGGGCTACAGCGTGAACGACACGCTGGCAACCACCGACGTGAAGACGACCGGCTCCGTCACGCAGGTCTATGACACGCGCGTCGCCGGCACGCTGAACGCCACCACGGGTGCGGGTGCGGGCTCGGGTGTATCGGGCAACCTCGGTATCAACATCGCGGAAGGTATCGACAACGCCCAGAGCAACGACACGTCGCTCGCTTCGGTCGACATCGGTAACGTGTTCGGCAATGCGCAGGTCTTCAACGTGCAGTCGTCTTCCGGCCACGCGAAGATCAACAACTTCAACCTGAACGCTTCGATCGGCGATAACTCGCTGCAACACGTGTCGGGCAACGTTGGTGTGAACGTCGCGTCCGGTATCGGCAATGCGCAGAACAACAGCCTTGCCGGCGCGGTCACGACGACATCGCCAGGCAAGGCGCAGACGACGGCCATGGTCGCCACGGACAACAACTCGCAAAGCGCGTCAATGGCGGTGCAGGGTCAGTTCCAGGGTACGGCAATGCTCGGCGCCGGCGCACTGGCGGGCTCAACCGGCAACATCGGCGTGAACATCGCCGGTGGCGCCGGCAACCTGCAGCACAACGGTCTGGCGATCGCCGCCCTCAACAGCGGTCACTGATCGAATCACAGTGGGGAACGCGCCGGCCGCCACGGAAGCGGCCGGCGTGAATCAGCAGGAGACCAGCATGTCCGGGCTTGTCCCACCTCTCGTGTCGCGGCGCGTCGTCAGGCTCGCCGCAGCGCTGGCAAGTTGCACGATGTGTGCGGCAGGCCACGCACAGGCTGTCATCGATACGTCTACCCTGATGGGCGTCCCGCTTCATAAAACGGTGCGCTCGATGAAGGACATTCGTTACGGCCACATCGTCAGCCAGCAGTTCGATTACAGCTGCGGTGCAGCTGCGCTCGCCACACTCCTCAAGTACGGCTACGGCATCGACATCCCCGAGACGGAACTGATCCGCCGCATGATGGTGTTTTCAACGCCCGACGTCGTCGTGAAGAATGGTTTTTCGATGCTCGACATGAAGAAGTTCGTCGAGACGATCGGGCTGCGCGGCAGAGGTTATCGGGTCAATGTCGACGCGTTGTATCACCTGCAGATCCCCGTCATGGTTCTGATGAATATCGGAGGGTATGAGCATTTCGTGATCGTCAAGCATGCGCAGGACGGCCGCATTTTCATCGCGGATCCTGCCCTTGGCAATCGCATTGTGCTCGAAGAGGACTTCGCGAAGACCTGGAACGGTCTCGTGTTCGCTGTCCTCGGAAAACCATTTCTGGAGGATTCACCGCTGTTGCAGGACAACGAGTCGCTGGCCCTGAAGCTGCGCACCAACGCGCTGAACAACGGGACGGCGGCGACTCCTTTTGTCGAATTTGGCTTGACCAAGGCAGACCTGTTCTGACCCGACCATGAAGCTTACATTCACCCGGTTCGGCTTCGCGTTGTGCGCATCGACATGCGTCTTCGCAAGTGGGGCTTTTGCCGCCGACGGAACAGGCACTTCACCGGTTCCCGGTTTTCTGTCGACGCGCGATGTTGCCCCTCAGCAACTCAAGTGGCAAATGGTGGACGACGACGTACTCGAGCATCAGACCGGCAAATTCGCCGGTGCCCCGATGATCTCCGGGTTCGTGCTGAGTGTCCTTTCCCAATGGCAGTTGCCCAATGGTGCGGCGGCGATCGCCCAGGGCGCCCTCACCGTCACGAAAAATCTGACTAACCAGATCAACGCGCAGGTGAACACGATGACGAAAGTCATCGAGCAGAACGCGACCAACGCCGCCAACAGCGGCGCCAGTCCGAACGCAACGACCAGCGGCGGACAGGGCGTCTCGGTGAACGGCGTATCGCAGGTCACGCAGGTGGCGGGTGACCACAACATCGGCGTGAACGCGGCAACGATCGATTTCAACAACAACGCTGCACAACTGGCGAACGTACCAGGCGGCACGAATTCGGCGACGTCGAACGCATCGAACGCTTCCGGCACGATCAAGGCTGGCATCGCGTTCGGCACGGGCGGCGTCACCGTCGCACTGCAGACGCCGGCCGGCATCGCGACGCAAACCATCGTCCCGAGCACCGCGCAGCAGGTCAGTTCGATCGCGCAGATGCTACAGATCGCGGGGAATAACCAGCAGGTCGGGAACCAGTTGATGTTGCACCTGCAGACGCAACAGATGACACCGGCAATGCTGCAACAGATCGGCGTCCTGCAGGCTCTGCAGAACTCGAGGAGATAAGGCGGGCCGCCACCCGTGACCTGAGACCGCAGTAAAAAGAGACGCAGGCAGTACCAACGGCAACGCGTTGCGACAAGGAGACCCGCGGCGCGCGGCTGTTTTCCCGGGGGAACAAGAATGAAGAACGATTCAGGAACCAGGGCGCCGCGCAGCGCACTGGCGGCCATTCCAGTCGCGGTGATGCTGTTCGCGCTTTCACAGGGGGCGAGTGCGCAGGCGCTTGCGGGCCAGTCGGTGGACGAACGGCTCAACACACTGATGCGCGTCGTCGACGAACAGCAAAGGCAGATTCACTCGCTGGAGCGGCAGGTCACGAACCTCGAGATGGCGCAGCGCGGACGCGGCGCGCCGGGTTATGGCGGCCCCGCCGGCTCGGAAGCGGTCGCAGAGCAGCCCGGCGCGGACGGCCTGCCCGTGCCGCTTCCGCCGCTCGCCCAGGTCAGCCCGGGGGCACCGGCGCCGGGCGGTTCGACAGGTACGGCGACCGGCGTGCCGGTCAACCCGCCCTCGCCCAGTAACGGCGCGCCGGGCGTGCCCGCGGGTGCCACGCCGGCCACGGCCGGCACGTCGGGACCGGCCGGCTCCGCCGGCACGGACGGCACGGTCGGCCAGACCCAGAAAGCGGCCGAACCCGTCCGTACCCAGGCCGAGGAAGCCGTCGTACAGCGCGAACACGCACCGCTCTTCGACCACAAGCTGACGCTCGACTGGGGTATCAGCGATACCTATTACGACCGCCGCCAGCTGCAACTGTCCGGGTTCCTCGCGCTCGACGCGATTTTCCTCGGCAACATCAACCTCGGTCAGACGAAGTCGCACCAGGTGATGGCCGACCTCGACACGCGCTACGGTCTCACGGACCGCATGAGCGTCGATGTCGACGTGCCGTACATCTATCGTCACAGCGACTTCATCGTGGGCGGCGCAGGCGGCGCGGCCAATTCCCTGTCGGACGCGTCGGTCAATTCCAGTGCGATCGGCGACGTCAACTTCGGGATCTATTACCAGTTCCTGAAGGAAACCAACAACCTGCCCGACGTGGTCGGCAGCCTGCGCGTCAAGGCGCCGACCGGCACGTCGCCGTTCGGCATCAAGGTCGTCCAGCTCACGCCCGACAACACGAATCTGGTCGCGCCGAGCAAGCTGCCCACCGGCACGGGTTTCTGGAACATCACGGCGGGTATGTCGGTATTGAAAACCTATGACCCGGTCGTGCTGTTCGGCAGTGTGTCCTATACCTACAACATCGCCCGTTCGTTTGCGGATATCTCGTCGGTGGCCGGCCAGACACAGCCCGCAACCGTGAAGCTCGGCGACATCGTGCAGTTCGGCGGCGGCGTCGCGCTGGCGTTCTCGGACAAGGATTCCGCAAGCATCTCCTACACGATGGCTATTGAACCGTCATCGAAGACGAAGTCGCCGGGCGGCGGCTACGTCAGTGTGCCGGGCAGCGAAACCACCGCGTCGGTACTGAATTTTGGCTTGAATCACGTAGTGAACAAGCACCTGACGATCAACGGCGTGGTGTCGGTGGGCCTGACGCCCGACGCACCGAATTTCGTCGTCGGCATGCGGTTCCCCTACACTTTCTGACGTGCCACCGATACGAGGTCGATCGTGCGCGAATCACCCCATCTGACTACCGTCACTCCGCTCGCTGGCGCGGGCTCGCGGCTTTCGCTCGCCCGCAGCAAGGAAACCGTCGCGCAGCGCGAGCAGAAGACGGAGCAACGCCTCTCGCTCGCCCGTGAGTCGGGTCCAGGGATCGATGCGGGCGAACGCGCCGGACATCCCGACACCGAGGCCGCGCGCATGTTGCTGTACGTCGCGCGGGTACCCGACGAGACGCTCGCCGCCCACCTGCGAAGCCGAGGCTGGACCGTCGTGGTCGCACGCTCGGCGCATGAACTCAGCCGGCTCCTGAAGCCGGATCTGGCGTGTGCCGGCATCGTCGATCTGACGAGCTTCGTGCCGCGCGACCTGGCGGGCCTCGAAGCGAGCCTGCGCCAGCAGCAGGTCGGCTGGATCGCGCTCGCGACGGATGAGCGCCTCACCGATCCTGAAACGCGGCGCCTGATCCGCCATTACTGCTTCGACTACGTGAAAACGCCCGTCGCGAGCGCGACGATCGATTACCTCGTGGGCCACGCGTTCGGCATGGTCTCGCTGTGCGATCCCGACCTCGCCGCGAGCGCCGCCGTAACCGGCGACGAAGAAATGGTCGGCACGTGCGAGGCGATGCAGCAACTTTTTCGCACGATCCGCAAGGTCGCCAACACGGACGCGAGCGTGTTCATCTCCGGCGAATCGGGCACGGGCAAGGAACTGACCGCGCTCGCGATTCACGAACGTTCGCCACGCCGCAAGGCGCCGTTTGTCGCGATCAACTGCGGCTCGATTCCGCATCACTTGCTGCAATCCGAACTGTTCGGCTATGAGCGCGGCGCCTTTACCGGCGCGAACCAGCGCAAGATCGGCCGCGTCGAGGCGGCGGACGGCGGCACGCTGCTGCTCGACGAAATCGGTGATCTGCCGATGGAAAGCCAGGCGAGCCTGCTGCGTTTCCTGCAGGAAGGCAAGATCGAGCGGCTGGGCGGCCGCGAATCGATCACGGTCGACGTGCGCATCATTTCCGCGACCCACATCGACCTCGAACTCGCGATGCGCGACGGACGCTTTCGCGCCGACCTGTTTCACCGTCTGTGCGTGCTGCGCGTCGACGAACCGCCGCTGCGCGCACGTGGCAAGGATATCGAAATCATCGCGCATCACGTCCTGCACAAGTTCAAGACCGACAGCGCGCGGAAGATTCGCGGCTTCACGCCCTCGGCGATCGAGGCGATGTACAACTACAACTGGCCCGGCAACGTGCGCGAGCTGATCAACCGGATCCGGCGCGCGATCGTGATGGCCGAGAACAAGCTGATCTCCGCCGACGACCTCGATCTCGCGCACTTCACCGAGCAGCAGACGATGAGCCTCTCGCAGGCCCGCGAAGCCGCGGAAAAACGGGCGATCGAATCGGCGCTGCTGCGCCATCGTCATCGTTTGAACGAAGCGGCGGCCGACCTCGGCATTTCGCGCGTCACGCTGTACCGGTTGATGGGCGCACACGGTCTGCGCGAATGTATCGCGCCGGAGGACAAGGCGGGCCTGCACGGCGACAGCGAGCATCCGGAGTGAGCGCGGCGCGTTCCCCACGCAGCGGACATTGCACGCAAGCGGCCGGTTCCGCGAAAAGAGGCGATGCGCCCGTCAGGTAGAATCAGGACGATTATGTTCACTGACTACTCGATGACGACGCTGACCCTGATCGTCGCTCGCGCCCGCAACGGCGTGATCGGCCGCGACAACCAGTTGCCCTGGCGCCTGCCCGAAGACCTCGCCTTCTTCAAGCGCACGACGATGGGCGCGCCCATCATCATGGGCCGCAAGACCCACGAATCGATCGGTCGCGCGCTGCCGGGACGACGCAATATCGTCGTCACGCACGATGCCACCCGGCGCTTCAACGGCTGCGACACGGTCACGAGTCTCGACGAAGCACTCGCGCTCGCCCAGCAGGATCAGGCGCCCGAAGCATTCCTGATCGGCGGCGCACAGCTTTATCACGAAGGTTTTCACCACGCCGACAAGCTCGTGATGACCGAGATTTCCGCCGACTTCGAAGGCGATGCGACGTTTCCCGCGCCGGACCCTGGGCACTGGGACGAAGTTGCACGCGAGACGCATCGCGCGCATGCGCCGAACGAATTCGACTACGCGTTCGTGACGTATCAGCGCCGGCACGACTGAATCTTCGTGACTGCACGTCGCGCCTTTTGACGGGCGCATGAAAAAACGCCACGGCTGGATTGCGCCGTGGCGTTTTTTTGTGCAGACGGCATGCGTCTCTTCATGCTGACGAGCGCTTACTGCCCGGCAATCGTCATCCGCTCGATCAGCACCGAGCCGGTCTGCTTGGTGCCGCGCACGATCGTATCCGCGCCGATCGCGACGATATGACGGAACATTTCCTGCAATGTGCCCGCGACGGTGATTTCCTCGACCGGGTACTGGATCTTGCCGTTCTCCACCCAGAAGCCCGACGCGCCGCGCGAATAGTCGCCCGTCACGTAGTTGACGCCCTGTCCCATCAGTTCCGTCAGCAGCAGACCCGTGCCGAGCTTCTTCAACATCGCCTCGAAGTCGTCCTCCGGCCGCGTGCTCGAACTGAGCAGCGACAGGTTGTGCGAGCCGCCGGCGTTGCCGGTCGTCTTCATGCCGAGCTTGCGCGCCGAATACGTCGACAGGAAGTAGCCTTCGACCACGCCGTCCTTCACCACCGAACGGCGCTGCGTGCGCACGCCTTCTTCGTCGAACGGCGCGCTGCCCATCGCCCGCGGCGTGTGCGGATCCTCGACCACCTGAACGTGCGGCGCGAACACCGGCTTGCCGAGACTGTCGACGAGAAACGTTGTCTTGCGATACAGCGCGCCACCGCTCGTGGCCTGCACGAACGCGCCGAGCAGGCCCGCGGCAAGCGGTGCCTCGAACAGCACCGGCACCTTGCGCGTGTCGAGACCGCGCGCGCCCGTGCGCGCAAGCGCGCGATGCGCGGCGTAACGGCCGACGGCTTCCGGATCGGCCAGATCGCCGGCGCTGCGCTTCGACGTGTACCAGTCGTCGCGCTGCATGTTGCGCCCGCTGCCGGCGATCGGCGCGCACGCCACGTAATGCCGCGAATACGGGTAGCCGCCGAGAAAACCGCGCGAGGTGGCGAGCACGAACTGCGAATGCTGTGCGGAGACGCTCGCGCCTTCCGAATTGCGGATCTGCGGGCTGACGGCAAACGCGGCGTCTTCCGCGCGACGGGCGATTTCGACCGCTTCGTCGGCGGACAGATTCCACGGGTGATACAGATCGAGATCCTGCGGGCTGGTTTCCAGCAGTTCCTTTTCGGCGAGACCGGCGCAGTCGTCTTCCGCCGTGAAACGCGCGATGTTGTATGCGGCCGCAACGGTGTCCTTCAGCGCCTGGGATGAAAAATCCGACGTGCTCGCGTTGCCGCGCTTGTTGCCGATAAAGACCGTCACGCCGACCATCTTGTCGCGGTTGTGCTCGATCGTTTCGACTTCGCCGCGCCGCACCGAGACCGACAGACCGTCGCCCTCGGAGATTTCAGTGGCCGCGTCGCTGCCGCCGATCGCCTTCGCGTGGCGCAGGATGTCTTCGGCGATCTGCTTCAGTTCGTCCTGCGTGTGCGGGAAAAAGCGCTGTTTAACGTCCATGTCGGTGTCTGCTGCCATCGTCGTTACCGTCCGGTTCGGGGCCGGAAACCGGCCCGCCTGTTGTTCGCATCGGTGAAATTCCGCATCTCGCGATCATAGCAAGGTCCGCGCCGCCGTACCTGACCTTCGACCGTCTTCAAGCCAGCGCGTTAGCCATCCGGCATGGGGGTTGGCGGGACACGGCACGTTACAATATGGACATGACACGCAAAACCCGCACTCAACCCATGCAACCCGCTCCGGAAGTCGACGAGAACGGGTATGACCGTCCCAGCAAATCGCAGCTCAAGCGTGACATGCACGCGCTGCAGGAACTGGGCGAGGCGCTGATCGCGCTACCGAAAGACGCGCTCAAGCGCATGCCGATGCCCGAAGCGCTCAACGACGCGGTCCGCGAGGCACGCCGCATTACCGATCACGAAGGCAAACGCCGTCAGGTGCAGTACGTCGGCCGCGTGATGCGCGGGCTGCTGGATGCGGAAACGGCCGCGCTGCGTACCGCGCTGGACAGCTACAAGGGCATCAACAAGGCCGAAACGGCCCGTCTGCACTGGATCGAGCGCACCCGCGAGAAGCTGCTCGCCGACGACGCGGCGCTGACCGGATTCATCCGCCAGCACCCCGCCGCCGACCCGCAGGAAGGCCGCACGCTGATTCGTAACGCGCGCAAGGAGCAGCAGCAGGCCAGGCCGCCGCGCTACTTCCGCGAACTGTTCCAGTGGATCAAGGACACGAGCAAAACCGGCGACGATGATGACGACAGCGACGAATCCGGTGAACCCCGCGAAGACGACGATGACGAAACTGGCGCGTAACCACCCTGACGAGATCCTGATCGGCCTCGTGTCGATCAGCGACCGGGCGAGCAGCGGCGTCTATGAGGACAAGGGCATTCCCGCGCTCGAGGCGTGGCTGGGCACGGCGCTCGCCTCGCCATGGCGCGTCGAGACCCGGCTGATACAGGACGACGCGGCCACCATTTCGGCCACGCTCGTCGAGCTCACCGACACCGTGGGCTGCGATCTGGTGCTGACAACGGGCGGCACGGGCCCGTCGCGCCGCGACGTCACGCCGGAAGCCACGCTCGCGGTGGGCACAAGGGAAATGCCGGGATTTGGCGAACAGATGCGGCAGATCAGCCTGAATTTCGTCCCGACCGCGATTCTCTCGCGGCAAGTGGCGGTCA
The DNA here is from genome assembly GCF_907164545.1 of Paraburkholderia gardini. Taxonomy (NCBI): domain Bacteria; kingdom Pseudomonadati; phylum Pseudomonadota; class Betaproteobacteria; order Burkholderiales; family Burkholderiaceae; genus Paraburkholderia; species Paraburkholderia gardini. The sequence goes on from NZ_CAJQZB010000007.1 coordinate 159,849, forward strand.
TCCGCGAAACGGCGGAGCGCGCCGCGCTGATCGTCAATCTGCCGGGTCAGCCAAAGTCGATCAGGGAAACGCTGGAGGGGTTGCGCGATGAAGCCGGTGCGGTCGTCGTTCCAGGCATTTTTGCGGCGGTGCCGTATTGCATCGACCTGATCGGTGGCCCGTACGTGGAAACGAACGCGAGCGTGGTCGCGGCATTTCGCCCGAAGAGCGCGCAGCGCACTCCCCGGTAGCGTTTCAGGCTGCTAACGGGCGCCTGCGATGGCGGCCCGGACCGCAGCGGCTCAGATGGCGACCGCGGCAGCGCCGGGCGCGCTGGCCTGCGGAATCAGGAAGTGCTCGCGGTAGTACTTGAGTTCGTCGATCGATTCATGGATGTCGGCCAACGCCGTATGCATCGCGCGCTTCTGAAAGCCCTTGTAGATCGTCGGCTGCCAGCGGCGGCACAGTTCCTTCAGCGTGCTGACGTCGAGGTTGCGATAGTGGAAAAAGCGTTCGAGGTCCGGCATCCAGCGCGCCATGAAACGGCGGTCCTGGCAGATCGAGTTGCCGCACATCGGCGATTTGCCCGGCGGTACGTATTCGCCGAGGAACGCGCGAATCTGTTCGGTGGCTTCGGCTTCACTGACCGTCGACGCGCGCACCCGGTCGATCAGACCCGAGCGGCCGTGCGTGTTCTGGTTCCACTGATCCATTTTAGCCAGCGTTTCGTCGCTTTGATGAATGGCCAGCACCGGGCCTTCCACCAGTTTATCGAGCGTCGAACTGGTCACGACGACAGCGATCTCGATGATGCGGTCCGTGTCCGGTTCGAGGCCCGTCATTTCCATGTCGAGCCAGATGAGATTCATGTCGCTGCGAACGAGCGGGGTCTGGCCAGCGGCGTCGGGGGTGTCAGTCATGAAGGCAACCTTGGTTGTTATCAGGCGGTGGGCGTTGCGTGCGCACGGTGCGCCCGGACGTCACTAAAGCCGCCAAAATAGTTCGTATGAGCGCAACCCGCCAGCCGGCGGGAAGAAACATATAATTCTCGCATAGATACCACGGACCTCCCGGATGCCTACCCTGTACTTCACCGTTCTGTTCGTGATCGCCGTTGTGGCGATGGTCGGAACCAAACTCTGGCTCGCGTCGCGGCAAACCCGCTTCGTGGCGGCGCACCGCAACCAGGTGCCGCCGCAGTTCTCCACCGCCATTCCGCTGCCGGCACACCAGCGCGCCGCCGATTACACCGTCGAGCGCACGCGCCTTACGATGGCGGAAATCGTCGTCAGCGCCGCGGTGCTGATCGGGCTGACGCTGCTGGGCGGTGTCCAGTGGCTCGATCTCAGCCTGACCGACTGGCTCGGCCGCGGCTACAGCGGCCAGATCGCGCTGGTCGCGGCGGTGGTCGCGATCACGAGCGTGATCGATCTGCCGTTCGACTATTACCGTCAGTTCGTGATCGAAGACCGTTTCGGCTTCAACCGGATGAGCCGGCGTATTTTCTTCGTCGACCGTATCAAGGGTGTGCTGCTCGGTGCAGCGTTCGGCCTGCCGCTGCTGTTCGTCGTGCTGTGGCTGATGAACCAGGCGGGCAGCCTGTGGTGGCTGTGGACGTGGATCGTGTGGGTCGCGTTCCAGATGCTCGTGCTGGTGCTGTATCCGACGTTCATCGCCCCGCTCTTCAACAAGTTCGAACCGCTCAAGGACGAAGCGCTGAAAGCCCGCATCGAGGCGCTGATGAAGCGCTGCGGCTTCGCCGCCAAGGGCCTCTTCGTGATGGACGGCAGCCGTCGTTCGGCGCATGGCAACGCGTATTTCACGGGCTTCGGCGCGGCCAAACGCATCGTGTTTTTCGACACGCTGCTCGCGCGCCTGTCGGGCAACGAGATCGAAGCGGTACTGGCGCACGAACTGGGCCACTTCAAGCGTCGTCACGTGGTGAAGCGGATGGTGGTCACGTTCGCGATCAGCCTCGTGATGCTGGCATTGCTCGGCTGGCTGTCGCAGCGCGTGTGGTTCTACGAAGGGCTGGGCGTGCGCCCGTCGCTCATCGGCGGCAATAGCGGGCTTGCGCTCGTGCTGTTCTTCCTCGCCGTCCCTGTGTTCCTGTTCTTCGTGACACCGCTTGGCAGTCTCAGTTCGCGCAAGCACGAGTTCGAGGCCGACGCTTTCGCCGCCACGCAGACGGATGCCAAAGACCTCGTCAACGCACTCGTCAAACTGTACGAGGACAACGCGTCGACGCTCACGCCCGACCCGCTCTACACCGCGTTCTATTATTCGCATCCGCCGGCGTCGCAGCGGATCGACCGCCTGCTGCGGCACGCATGAGCGGCCGTTCGCCGAAAGCGGCCCGCGCCGCGGCCAGCGCCCAAAAGCAGGTACACGGTCTCGTCGTCGCGGCGCATGGCCGCCATTACCTCGTCGTGCCCGATGACGGCGGCGCGCCGCTGCAATGCTTTCCACGCGGCAAGAAGAGCGAGGTCGCCGTCGGCGATCGCGTGACATACGAAGCGGCGTCTGCCGACCAGGGCGTGATCGTCGCCATCGACGAGCGGCGCAACCTGCTCTACCGGTCCGACCAGTACAAGTCGAAGCTCTTTGCGGCGAACCTCGACCAGTTGCTGATCGTGCTCGCCACCGAGCCGCATTTCAGCGAGGACCTGCTCGGCCGCGCGCTGGTCGCGGCCGAAGCCAACGCGCTGAAGCCGCTCATCATGTTGAACAAAACCGACGTCGAGGCCGCGCTCCCGGGCGCGCGCGCGCGGCTCGCACGCTATCGCGAACTCGGGTATCCGGTCGTGGAGGTGTCGGTCAGGACACGGCCCGACGAGGCCCGTGCGGCACTCGGTGAACATCTGACCGGGCATTCGACGCTTCTGCTCGGGCAATCCGGCATGGGTAAATCGACGCTCGTGAACCTTCTGGTCCCGAACGCCGAAGTCGCGACGCGAGAGATCTCGACCGCGTTGAACAGCGGCCGCCATACGACCACGTACACGCGTCTTCATCGATTGCCCGAAGGCGGCTCGCTCACCGACTCGCCCGGTTTTCAGGAATTCGGCCTGCACCATCTCACCGAAGGGCGCCTCGAACGCGCGTTTCCGGAGTTTCGTCCGCTGCTGGCGGATTGCCGCTTCTATAACTGTCATCACCTGCACGAGCCGGGCTGCGCGATCCTCGAAGCCGTCGCCAGCGGTCGCATCGCGCGCGAACGTCATGCGCTCTATGCGCAACTTGTCCACGAAGCCAGCCAGATCGTGCGCTAGGCGCCGACTCCCGCCCCGCCATGATGAAACTGATGCGCGCACCGAACGTGGTGACCGGACAGCACTGGATCAACGTGCTGTCGGCGGCGGGCGTCGCGTGCGAGTTGCACAACCGCTATCTGAACGGCGCGCTGGGCGAAATTCCAGCGGAACAGTGCGCGCCGGAACTGTGGCTCGTCGATGAACGCGACGAAGCGCTTGCGCGCCGGTTGATCGACGCCGCCACGAACGGTCCTGCCGCGGGCGCGCCAGCGTGGCGTTGTGCCGGGTGTGGAGAGACGCTGGAAGCGCAGTTCACGGTGTGCTGGCAATGTGGAACCGCACGGGATCCGCTTGACGGCTGATCGTCACCAGCTCGATTAGCGAATAAAAAAAGAGGCCGGGTTTTCATTCCGGCCTCTTCTGCTTTGCGACTGATGGTTCCGGGGCGCGAGACTCAGGCCAGCCACACGGCGATCGTCAGCATGAGCAGGATGATCATCCACAGGATAACCGCGCGCCACACCAGCCCGACCGCGGATTGCAGCGTGCGCGGCGTGCAGTCGTCGCCGACCTGCATTGGGCCACCGTCGCCGGTCGAAAGCGCATCGAGACTCGACGGTTCGGCAAGCGGCCCGCTCAGACGCGCACCGAGCGCACCACTGCCTGCGGCGAGCAGGACGCCATCGTTCGCATCGGGCCACTGGCGGGCGTGATTGCGCCACGCGTAGATGGCATCTTCGAAATTGCCGACGATCGCGAAACCCAGCGACGTCAAACGCGCCGGAATCCAGTCGATCACGAAAAACGCCCGCTGCGCGAACGTCGAGAACGCCGGCGTGCGGTCGTCGGCCGGCTTCGACCACGTCCTCGCGAGATATTCAGCGATGCGATACAGCACCGCGCCGGCCGGCCCGACCGGCACGAGAAACCAGAAGAACACGCCGAACACGTGACGATGCGACGCGATCACCGCGTAAATCAGCGTGTGACGCACGATCTCGCTGACCGGCATATCGATGGTCTCAAGGCCAGTCCACTCATTGAGAATTTCACGCGCGCGCGGCACATCGTCGTTATTGAGCGCGAGATGGATGTCGGTGAAATAGTGGCTGAATTGCCGGAAGCCGAGCGTGAAGTACACGATCGCGACGTTCCAGAGGAACGCGAGCACGAAGTTGATCTCATACAACACGTAGTAAACGGCGCCGACGAAGAGCGTCCATGGCAGCACCACGACCAGCCAGGCGAGGATTCCGTGCTTCTGCTTGCCGGCGTCAAAGCCTTGCGCGGCAGACTCCGCATGGTACTGAAGCAGCGCCGACACCGGATTGCCAGGCGACAGCGCGCGTAACTGTTCGATGATAAGAGCCAGCAATACGGAGAAAAATGTCATGCGGTGCGCCGTGCCATTCAGGTTTATGTGATTCTTTTATAACGATAGCACAGGGTCGGATGAGCCTGAGCGTGCAAGGGGCGCAAACGCCTGGGGCGCAAGACTGCCTTTCGGGTCACGCGGCGAGGAAGCGATAGAAATTGCGCAACATGCCCGCCGTTGCACCCCAGATGAAGTGATGACCGTCCGGTTCGCCACGCGGATAAGGCATCGCAAAAAAACGACGCTCCCCACCTTCCCAGCGAAACACGCGGACTTCGTGACGCGCCGGGTCCATCAGAAAGGCGAGCGGCACCTCGAAGATTTCGGCGACTTCGAGCGTATCGGCTTCGACCGTGAACGGCCGATGCACGAGACCGACCACGGGCGTGATGCGAAAACCGGTACCCGTCAGGTAGTCGGGCAGCGAACCCAGCACTTCGACGCGCGCAGGATCCAGCGCGACCTCTTCCTGAGCTTCGCGCAGCGCGGTCGCGGTTGCGTCCGCATCCCAGGATTCCCGGCGGCCGCCCGGAAAACTGATCTGGCCGGCATGGTCGTTGAGATGGTCGGCGCGCTGCGTCAACAGCACGGTGAGCCCTTCGTCGCGCACGATCAGCGGCACCAGCACGGCGGCCAGTCGCGGATCGCCGTCATGCAGACGCGTTTCCACCAGCGGCTCCGGCGCCCACGCGAGCGTTTTTTCAAAACGCGCGCGCAGACCGTCGGGCGTCAGCCGTTCGGGCGCAACGGCAGGCAGATCGATACCCGTCGATTCGACAGGCAGGGCTTCGGGTTCAAAAACGGGGCGGGTCAACGGGTTTCCCGGAATCGGGCGATTGAATTGGACAAGGCGCTATTCTGACGCACCAAAGAAAAAAGCACCCGCGAGGGGTGCTTTTTCTTACAGCTCTTACAGGTTTCAAGCCTGCGAAGCAGCACGGCCTTTCGAGACCAGCTTTTCCTTGATCCGGGCCGACTTGCCCGAACGATCGCGCAGGTAGTACAGCTTTGCGCGACGCACGTCACCGCGACGCTTCACGACGATGCTTGCCAGCAGCGGCGAATACGTCTGGAACGTACGCTCGACGCCTTCGCCCGACGAAATCTTGCGGACGATAAACGACGAGTTGAGGCCACGATTGCGCTTGGCAATCACGACGCCTTCATAAGCCTGCACACGCTTGCGCGTGCCTTCAACCACGTTCACGCTGACGATCACCGTATCGCCGGGGGCGAATTCGGGGATGGTCTTCTCGCCGAGGGCGCGCGCGATTTCTTCCTGCTCGAGTTTTGCAATCAGATTCATCACTGACTCCTATGTCCATCTTGTCGGCGTTCGTACCTGCCTTGCGCTGGCTTTGCCTGCTGCGCGCGGCTACGGCCCCGATAGAGGATGGGTTCACATCTGGCGCCGCACACGCATGTGCGACACCGCCTGGTGCTCACTCGGAATCGTGAAGGCTTACGCCTTCGACGCTTCTTTCGCGAGACTTGCAAGCCATGCCTCATCGGCACGGCTCAGCATCTTGTTCTTTCTCGCGCGCTCGATCAGATCGGGGCGCTTGACCACTGTGTTGCGCAGCGCTTCGCGCCGACGCCACAACTCGATTTCCGCATGATGGCCGCCGAGCAGCACATCGGGCACGCGCACGCCATCATATTCTTCAGGCCGCGTGTAATGCGGACAGTCCAGTAATACATCGACGAAACTATCCTGCACCGCCGACTGCGAATCGTTCAGTACGCCGGGCAACTGGCGTACGACAGCATCCATTAACGCCATCGCCGGCAACTCTCCACCGGACAGTACGAAATCACCCAGGCTGACTTCTTCATCGACAACCCGTTCGATCAGACGCTGATCGATCGCTTCGTAGCGACCGCACAGCAGGATCAAACCCGGTTGCTGCACGAACTGCATCACGCGATCGTGATTGAGCGTTGCGCCCTGCGGCGACATCATCACGACGCGCGCACCGGTCACACCCTGCTCCGCCTGCGCGGCTTTCGCTGCACCGATCGCATCTTCAAGCGGCTTTGCAAGCATGACCATGCCAGGGCCGCCGCCATACGGGCGATCATCGATGGTACGGTAGTTGTCGGTCGTGAAATCGCGCGGATTCCACGTACGCAAACCGTATCGCTGCTGCTTCGCTGCCCGGCTGGTGATACCCCAATCGGTCAATGCATGAAACATGTCAGGAAAGAGCGTGATGACATCGAACTGCATCGCTCTCCCCATTCAGCGAATCGTGCCCGGTACCGTGATGCCGGCACCGCGATTAATAATCGGCTTCCCAGTCGACGACGATCTTCTTCGCCGCCTGATCCACCGATTTGACGTAGACGCCGACAAACGGAATCAGACGTTCGCCAGTAACCGGCTTGCCGTCTTTCCCCGTGGTCGGATACTCGATGCGCAGAACCGAATGCGCACCGTTGTCGATCATGTCGGCAACCGTGCCCAGCGCGACGCCAGATTCGTTGACGACAGAGAGGCCGAGCAGGTCGACCCAGTAAAATTCGTCGGCATCGAGTGCCGGGAAGTCGCTGCGACGCACGTACACGCTGTGACCGCGCAGCGACAACGCCTCGTCACGGTCGGCCGTGCCGCCCAGATGGGCAACGATACTATCGCTGTGTATCTTCGACTGCAGAACGGTTGCAGAGCGACGCTCGCGGCCTTTCTGCAGCCACCAGCGTTTTGCGCTCAGCAAGGCGTCGCCGCCTCGCCCGGCGTCCGCATGCGCGGCCACCTTCACCCAGCCCTTCAGGCCATACGAGTCGACAATTGCACCGACTTCGACAGCGTCGTCCGGCCAGCTTTCTGCCGGTTCAGCGCGCATTTCTGCTGCAACCGGACCCGCCGCTGCCGGAGCAACCCGCGCTACCGGCTTGCGGACAAAGGCGCCAAATGAAGCTTCGCCACGGTTCGCGGTTTTGCTACGGCCCGAGCCGTCAGAATCACGCGTGGACATGGGTCAACCTCGCAGCCTGCTTCGGGCCAACTTCAGACAATACGTGCGCATCCGGCACGCCGCACAGTTCGCGCGACACGCCCGCGATGCGCATGCTGGCTACCATCAGGCAGCCGGCTGCGCCTTTTGGGCTTCCTTCACGAGACGCTGGACGGTCGGCGACAGCTGCGCGCCAACGCCTTGCCAGTACGTCAGGCGGTCCTGAGCGATACGCAGCGACTCACCCTTCGTAGCGACCGGGTTGTAGAAGCCAACGCGTTCGATAAAGCGGCCGTCACGACGGTTACGCGAATCGGTTGCGACGATGTTGTAGAACGGGCGCTTCTTGGAGCCGCCACGAGCCAAGCGGATGATGACCATACTGGAATCCTTGAAATCCGGGGTTCGAAACCACTGAAACGCGAGATTATAGCCCGAAAGCAATGCCATAACAAACACTTACGGGGATAAACTGCAATGCCGGGCCGCTGCGACGAGACATCGCGCCCGACGCAGCGGCAGCGGGCTCGCCCGGTTATCTATGCGGGAGGCACATGAAAACTGCTTTTCTGACGATGCCCGGACTGCGGTCTGGACGCCCGGACAGCCGGCATGACTGGCTGTTCGTCATCGCATTTTTCCTGATGAATCTGACTGCAACCGCCGCCACGGCAGCGTCGTTGCCAATCGGGCGAATCAAGCTGCCGCCCGGATTTCACATCGAAGTTCTGGCGGACAACGTGCCTTCGGCACGCGAAATGGCCTTGTCGCCGAAGGGCATTCTGTATGCGGGCAGCATCGACGGCCACGTTTACGCCCTGGAACTGCGTGCCGGGCGGGTCACCGCCCGGCACGTGATCGCGTCCGGACTCGACATGCCGGCCGGCGTCGCGTGGCGCGACGGGGCGCTGTACGTGTCAGCGGTGTCGAAGATTCTGCGTTTCGATGCGATCGACGACCATCTGGCCGATCCCCCAAAGCCGGCGGTCGTCACGGACAGATTGCCCACCGGGCATCACCACGGCTTGAAATTCATCGCCTTTGGCCCCGACGGCAAGCTGTACGTGCCGCAGGGCGCGCCCTGCAACATCTGCCTGCCGGATCGTGACCATTACGCCATGCTCGGCCGCATGGACGCCGATGGCAGCCACTACGAAACGATCGCGCGTGGCATTCGCAACACGGTCGGCTTCGCGTGGCATCCGGTGACGCACGAGCTGTGGTTCACCGACAACGGCCGCGACATGCTCGGCGACGATCGCCCCGACGACGAGCTCAATCGCGCTCCGCGCAGCGGCATGGATTTCGGCTATCCGTTCTGCCATGCGGGCGACATCGCCGACCCGGAATTCGGCAAGAACCACCCGTGCAGCGAATTCACGCCGCCGGTCGCGAAGCTCGGCGCGCATGTCGCATCGCTCGGGATGCGTTTTTACACCGGTACGATGTTCCCGACCGACTACCGGAACAACATCTTCATCGCCGAGCACGGATCGTGGAATCGCAGCCGGAAAGTCGGATACCGTGTCATGCGGGTGATCGTGAACGCCGACGGCAGCAATCCGCGCCAGGAGGTCTTCGCCCAAGGCTGGCTGATGCCGGATGAAAGCGTGTGGGGTCGCCCCGCCGACGTGCTGCCATTACCCGACGGCTCGCTTCTGATCAGCGACGACTATGCGGGCGCGATCTATCGTGTCACCTGGACGGCGCCTTGACCAGTTCACCCAGCCAGGCGCACGAGGCAAGAACGACACCCGCGCCGGGACTTCCAAAGTGACCCACGGCGCGCGCCAGGCGTAGAATGCGCGTCGGCCCGCGTACCTGCCGCGGCATGCGCGCCTGGCGCGTCCATCCCGTTGTCTGGAAATTCAGTCCTAGCTCATGTCCACCGCTGCCTCGCTTTCCCCGCGCTTCAGATCCAAGACGATAACCGCAGCACTGGCGTTCTTCTTCGGCACGCTGGGTGCGCATCGCTTCTATCTGTATGGATTGCGCGATGTGTATGGCTGGGCGCATCTGCTCGGCACGCTGATCGGTATCCCCGGCTATCTGCTGCTCGCCGCGACCGACCGCGCGTCGACGCTCGGCTGGATGCTCGTTTTTCCGGGTGCGGTCTCGCTGTTCGCGGCGTTCCTCGCTGCGATCGTCTACGGGCTGCGCCCCGATGAAAAATGGGATGCGCAGTTCAACGCGCAAACTGGTAAAGAGAGCCACTCGGGCTGGACCGTGATCTTCATCGTTATCTTCTCGCTGCTGATCGGCGCGTTCCTGCTGATGACAGGGCTCGCGTTCTCGTTTCAGACGTACTTCGAATCGCAGGTTCAGGCGGCGAAAGCGCTTTCTCAGTAAGACCCCGGCGCATCCCGCGACTGTTCTAGAAAAGATCGAGTTGCGGGTTATCCGGTAACGGCGGTTTCACCATTTCGATCCGGCGAAACTGCGACATATCCAGAATGCCGCGTTGCCGCTCGTTCAGACCGAGCCGTCGGGCGGCATTGTGAAAACGCTGCTTGAGCAGATCTGCCCAAAGCCCTTCACCTTTCATCCGCGTCGCGAACGACGCGTCGTAGTCCTTTCCGCCACGCATGTCTCGCACACGACTCATCACGCGATCGGCACGATCCGGAAAATGCGCTGCGAGCCAGTCTTTGAACAACGGCGCGACTTCCCAGGGCAATCGCAGCACGATAAAGCTGGCCGACGACGCCCCCGCCTGGGCGCACGCTTCCAGCACCCGCTCCATGTCCGGCTCCGTGACGAACGGAATCACCGGTGCAATGCTGACGCCCACCGGCACGCCCGCCTCGCTCAACGTTTTGATCGTGCGCAGCCGCCGCGCGGGTGTCGCGGCGCGCGGCTCCAGCGTACGGGCAATATCGGCGTCGAGCGTCGTGATCGTGATGGCCGCCATGACCTGCCCGCGCGCCGCCATGGGCGCGAGCAGGTCAAGATCGCGTTCGATCAGCGACGACTTCGTAATGGCCGCGAACGGGTGCCCACGGTCATGCAGCACCTGGATGACGCTACGGGTCAATCCGAGACCGCGTTCCACCGGCTGCCAGGCATCGGTATTCACGCCCAGCGCAATGGGCTCGGGGACGTAGGATTTCTTCGACAATTCGCGCCCAAGCAATGCCGCTGCATTGATCCTGGCGTAGATACGACTCTCGAAATCCAGCCCCGGCGAAAGCCCCAGATAGCTGTGCGTTGGGCGCGCGAAGCAGTAGATGCAGCCGTGCTCGCACCCCCGATACGGATTGAGCGACACGCTAAACGGAATGTCCGGCGAAGCGTTGCGCGTCAGGATCGATTTCGCCTTCTCTTCGAAAACCTGGGTACGCAATGCAGGCGTTCCGTTTTCTTCATCCGCGGGCGACACCACCCAGCCGTCGTCGAACGCTTCGCGCTGGTTAATCTCGTAGCGCCCCTGCAGGTTCGTGACCGCACCGCGCCCCTTGAGGGGCGCCGGCGGGGCAATCGGATATTCGTCGTCGGAACGGGTCACGGTATGGAAAGTGGAAAGCAAAACGTCTAAAACACTGTATAAATATACAGTGTTTTAGACGTTTGTCGAGACCCGTCAGATGGCCAGGTGAGCCTCACTCGCCGACGGCGATCGTCAGCGTTTCCTTGATCTCTTCCATGACGACATAGCTCTTCGACTGCACCGCGCCGGGCAGTTGCAGCAGGATGTCGCCGAGCAGTTTCCGGTAGTCGGCCATTTCGCCGATGCGCGCCTTGATCAGATAGTCGAAGTCGCCCGATACGAGATGGCACTCCAGCACCTCGGGAATCTTCTGCACTTCGCGCCGGAACTGGTCGAACATGTTGCCGCTCTTGTGATCGAGCGTGATCTCGACGAACACCAGGAGTGCCGCGCCCAGTTCGGCCGGATTCACCCGGGCGTGATAGCCCATGATCACGCTTTCGCGCTCCATGCGTTTGACGCGTTCGATACACGGCGTAACCGAGAGCCCCACCTGTTCGGCGAGGTCCTTCATGGCCATGCGCCCATCCTGCTGGAGCAGTTTCAGGATGCGGCGATCCAGCTTGTCCAGAGCGCGGACCGGTTGACGTTGGGTTCGCATGGTTTATCCACTGAAAATCCACAAAATACGATAACAACAGCTACCTGATCATCAATATGATAGCCGTTAACACTGGGTTGACCACGTAATCCGTCATTAATCGAACGTTTCGATGCCGTCAGCCTTTCGACCTTTCTGGAGAAGTCATGCGAGTCGTCATTCTGGGCAGCGGTGTCGTTGGCGTTACGAGCGCGTATTACCTGGCGCGCGCGGGTCACGAAGTGACCGTGATCGACCGTGAGTCCGGTCCGGCACTCGAAACCAGCTTCGCGAACGCGGGGCAGATTTCGCCCGGATACGCCGCGCCGTGGGCGGCGCCTGGCGTGCCGCTGAAGGCCGTCAAATGGATGTTCCAGAAGCACGCGCCGCTCGCCATCCGGCTCGACGGCACGCAGTTCCAGCTGAAGTGGATGTGGCAGATGCTGCAGAACTGCACGACGGAGCGCTACGCCGTCAACAAGGGGCGCATGGTTCGCCTGGCTGAATACAGTCGCGACTGTCTGCAGGCGCTTCGTGCCGACACCGGCATCCAGTACGAAGGCCGCACGGGCGGCACGCTCCAGTTGTTTCGCACGCAACAGCAGCTCGACGGCGCCGCGAAAGACATCGCCGTGCTGAAGGACGCGAACGTCGCGTATGAACTGCTGACGCCCGCTGAACTGGCGCGCGTCGAACCGGCGCTTGCCGCGACGTCGCACAAATTGACGGGCGGCCTGCGCCTGCCGGGTGACGAAACCGGCGACTGCCAGTTGTTCACCACGCGCCTCGCCGCGATGGCCGAAGCGCTCGGCGTCAAGTTCCGCTACAACACGCCGATCGACGCGCTCGCGATGGGCAACGGCCGCATCGCCGGCGTGAAATGTGGCGACGAGATGGTGGTGGCCGACAGCTACGTCGTCGCACTCGGCTCATACTCCACACGCTTTCTGGCGGATGTCGTCAAGATTCCGGTTTATCCGCTGAAGGGCTACTCGATTACCGCGCCGATCGTCGATGCAGCCGCAGCCCCCGTTTCGACGGTGCTCGACGAAACGTACAAGATCGCGATTACACGTTTTGACGACCGGATCCGTGTCGGCGGCATGGCCGAAATCGCGGGCTTCGACAAGTCGCTGCGTCAGGCGCGCCGCGAGACGCTCGAAACATGCGTCAACGACCTGTTCCCGGGCGGTGGCGATACGTCGAAAGCGACCTTCTGGACGGGTCTGCGTCCGATGACGCCGGACGGCACGCCGATCGTCGGGCGTACGCCGGTGTCGAACCTGTTCCTGAACACGGGACACGGCACACTCGGCTGGACGATGTCGTGCGGCTCGGGCCAGTTGCTCGCCGATCTGATCTCCGGCAAGCAGCCGGCGATCCAGTCCGGCGACCTGTCCGTGCATCGCTATCTCGGCGACACGGGCAGCGCGCACCGGCCGGCGTACGCCTGACGAATTCACCAGATTTCCCGATCGCTCGACTGCGATCAGACATACTCAAAACAGAACGGCGCCTCACAAGAGGCGCCGTTCTGTTTTTGATAGACGTTCGGCTGCAATGCCCGCCCGTCCGCGCATCACGCAGGTCCTTTCGCGATCAGAACTGATCTGCGTCAAGCGCCAGCACACCCTCATCGCCCTTCGCCGTCACGATCGACGCTTCAAGCGCCGACGCCTGCGCCAGCACGTGTTCCGCGAAGA